>DATLOS010000308.1:0-8697 GCA_035536155.1 Elusimicrobiota bacterium | reverse complement strand
CCCGGACAAGCCTTCGGCCGAGGCTACCGCCCGCAAGCGCGCCGCGATCCTGGAGCGCATGCGCAAGGCCGGCGCGCTTCCCGACGCGCCCGCGCTCCAGGATCCGGGCTAACCCACGCCGAGGAGGCCGCGGGTCCAGCGCGAGAGCCAGCCGCACACGTCCGGCTCGCCGCCGTCGTCGTCGGAGCGCTGCGCGGTGAGATCGAACCCGTGCGCCTTCGCCGCGGCGATGATCTTGTCGCGGTAGGTCCCGTCGTCGCGCAGGAGCACCTGGCGCATGGCGGCGGGGATGTCGCTGACGCCGGTGAACACCACGGGCAGGATCAGGTTCTCCGCGACGGCCGCGCCCTTGGCCTCGCCCAGCGCGGCGACCAGCGCCTTGCGCAGCTTCCAGGCGAATCCCATCCAGGCCTGGCCTTCCTTGTGGACCTCGTCTCCGCGGCGGAACTGGTACTTGTTGTTGCCCTCGCGGATCCAGTTGTTGGGCCGGTCGTCCGCGAAGAAGCCCTCGCCGGTGATCGGCTGGCCGGTGACGAACATCGCCAGGATGTCGCCCCAGCCCTCGCTGATGCCGCCGGCCGCCATCGCCCGCAGCTGGGAGTCGAGGAGGGCCCGGGCGAAGAAGCCCGCGGCGGTGAGGACGCCCTTGCGGGTCGCCGTGAGGTGCCAGTGGTGGCCGAACTCGTGGATGAGGACGGTGTCGATGGCGGTGTTGCGGCAGTTCGGGCTCGACTTGAACATGTTCAGCATCACGTAGTCGTAGAAGGCGTTGCACTCGTCGTCCTCGTTGACCTTGGCCGTGATGGCGGCGGCGAGGCCGTCGTGGGCGAAGCCGCGGTCCTTGAGGAACTGGTGGACCCGGGTGACGTGGTGGTAGGCGTTGACCTGCGCCACGGCCTGCTCCTCGGCGCCCTCGGGGTTGAAGAGGATCTGCAGGCGCTCGCCGGGCTTGGCGGTGGCCGTGACGGTGAGGTCGGCCCCCGCGTCGTTCTTGACGTTGACGAAGCGGCCGGTCAGCCGGGCGGTGATGGTCACCGGCGCGTCGCCGTCGCCCTCGACCGTGAAGTTGCCCTTCTCGTCGGAGTAGAAGACTTTCCCCTGGGAGGTGCGGATCTCGAGCTGGGGCAGGGCCAGGACGTTGAGGTTGCTCCCGGTCTTGGCGGGATCGAAAAGCACGCCGCGGCCGGCCGCTGAGCCCTGGACGCCGAAGTTCAAGCGGGTGTTCCAGGCGAAGGCCTGCCCGGAGAACACGTCGACGCCGAGAAGCAGGCCGCTGGCGCGGTCCTGGAAGAAGGCGAGGGTGCGCCAGATGTCGCCGACGTGCATCACCCGCTTGTCCAGGTAGAGAAGGTTCGCGGAGGCTCCCGCGGGGCCGAGGCGCTCGCGGGCCTTGTCCATCAGCTGCTCCTGGGAGAAGCTCTCCGTCGCCTCGGTCGCGAGCACAGGGTAGAGGCGGGCGGAGGAGCTGACCACGAAGGCCTTGCCGCCCTGGAGCTTGACGGTGAAGCGCAGGTGGGTCCCGGTCACCTCCATCCCGTTGTGGACCTGGTGGAAGTTCACGAGCACCGAGTCCGCCAGGCCCTCGCGCCCGTCCACCTTTCGGGCCGAGGCGGTGACGAGCGAGTCCTCGGGCACCCGGCCGAAGCGGGCGGGCTCGGAGCGCACCAGCGCGCGCAGCGCGAGCTCCACGTCCTCGGCGGTCTGCGGGTTGCCCGCGAGCTCGATGGGCTGCTCCGGGACGGCGGCCCCCCCGAGCCATTCGAGGAAGGAGCGGCGCGCGGGCTGGGTGGGATGCGCGCGCTCGTGGGCCAGCGCGCCGGAGGCGGCCCCGGAGGGGTACGCGTCCAGGGCGACGCCCTCGGGCCCCTGGGCGTCGGAGGGCATGAAGGCGGTCCCGCGCGCCCGGCCGTCGAAGGCGGCTTCGCGTCCGACGTCGGCGAGCTTTTGGCCGATGCGGGCCGGGATTTGCGCCGGGGCGGCGGGCGTCTCGCCGTCGGACGACGCGGCGGCGGAGCGGAGCGCGGACCGCGTCGCGGCGGGCGCCTCGGGGCGCGGCGTCCCTTCCGCGAGAGCGGCGTTCGCGGGAGAGGCCGACAGCGGCGCGGCGTCGAGGGCGGCGGCTTCGGGCGCGAGAGCCGCGGCCGGGAGGGGGGCCGAGGCGTCGAGGGCGGGGGCCGGCGCCGAGAGGGCGGCGTCCAGGGAAAGGGGAGCGAGGGAGAGTCCCGCGGGCGCGGAGGCCTGGGGGACGATGTTGAGGCCGGGGACGAGGGCGACGGGGACGCGGACGCCGGCGGCGGAGGTCGCGACCGTGGCGGCGGCCGCGGGGGAGACGGGAGTCCCGGCGATCAGAAGGGCGAGGAAAGAGCGCAGAGTTGTCGTGTTCATGGCCGCGATCCTAGCGTTTTGTGTCCGCGGACGCCGTGAGGCTTTCGGGCCCGGAAAGAGCGGCTTCGGCTTCCTAGGGAGCGGGGGCCGAAAGACCTGGAATCAACAATATAGGCCTTAAGGGAATAAAGCAATTGGGCCTTTGGACTAATGGTCATTTTCCCGCGCCCGGTGTATATCCCGGCCGCCGGGGGTGGTGGCGCCGCGCGCAAGGCGGCGGAGGGGGGCGAAGATGATGGGAAAGCTTCGGGCGGCGCTGGCGGCGTGGTTCGTCGCGGGGCTCCTCGCGGGGGCGAGGGGCGCGGAGAAGCCGGCGCGGCTCATCGTCGGATTTACGGCGGCGCTCGACGCGGACGGGCGGCGGGACGCCTTGGAGTCGGAGGGCCTCCAGCTCGTGGAGAGCATCGGCCCCTTGAACCTCGCGGTCGCGGAGGCCCCGCGCGAGGGGACCCGCCTGGCGGCGATGCGCGTGGCCGCGAAGCCCGGCGTGGTGCACGTCGAGGAGGACTTCGAGGACAACTGGCTCTCCCAGGCCTCCCTCGCCGCGACCCCGCTGCCCGGCCTGCGGGAGGTGATGGGCGGGCTCCCTCCCTTTATAAAGAAGGACCAGACCCAGGGGGAGATGCCTTGGGGCGTCGCCCGCCTCCACGCCGAGGACGCGTGGTCGCGCACCCAAGGGGAGGGCGTGCGCGTCGCCGTGGTCGACACGGGCATCGACTTCGACCACCCCGACCTGCGCCCGAACTACGCCGGCGGCTACAACGCGATCTCCTCGGGGACCGACCCGCGAGACGACAACGGGCACGGCACCCACGTCGCGGGCACCATCGGGGCCGCCCGCGACGGGCAGGGGGTGGTCGGCGTCGCCCCCAAGGCGAGCCTCTTCGCCGTGAAGGTCCTGGACAAGGACGGAAAAGGGTATCTGACGAGCATCATCAAGGGCCTGGTCTGGTGCGCGGACCACGGCATGCAGGTCGCCAACATGTCGATGGGCTCCGAGCGCTCGAGCCTCTTCATGCGCATGGCGGTGTCCTACGCGCGCTCCCACGGCGTGGCCATCGTCGCCGCGGCCGGCAACTCCTCGGGCGCGGTCAACTATCCCGGAGCCTACGACGGCGTCATCGCGGTCTCGGCGATGGACTCGAACGGGCGCCTCGCGGGCTTCTCCAGCCGGGGCAAGCAGGTCGCCTTCACGGCGCCCGGCGTGGACGTGCTCTCGACGACGCCGGGGGGAGGCTTCCAGCGCTGGTCGGGCACCTCGATGGCGAGCCCGCACGTCGCCGGCCTGGCGGCGCTGGCTGTGGCCCAGGGCGCGGGCAGCCCCGACGCCGTGCTGGCCGCTCTGCGCTCGGCGGCCTCGCCCGTGGACGGGCTCAAGCCCGAGGAGCAGGGCTCCGGGCTCATCGACGCCGGGCATCTGTTCTAGCTTGCCGTCGTCGGAGCGGATCGGGTAGAATCGCCCCGATGCGCGTCCTTCCGGGGCTTCTCGCCGCGCTGCTGGCTTTCGCCGGGCTTTCGCGCGCGCAGCTGCTCGCGCCGGCCTCCATGGAGACCTCGATCTCCGACGGACGCTTCCTCCTCGTTCAGTTCAAGGCCCGCTCCTGCCAGATCTGCTCCGACCAGGACGAGGCGCTCGGGCGCATCTCCCAGGACAAGGTGAGCTGGGTCCCCGCGGTCGTCCAGGTCTCCATGGACGCGGACCCGCAGGCCGCCCAACGGCATGGCGTCTCGGTGCCCGGGACCATCATCTTGTTCGCGCAGGGGCGCGAGCTCTCCCGCGCGCCGGACCTCGTGACCGAGGACCAGATCCGCCAGTTCGTGGGCATGTGGGCCTCGCGCGCCCGGGGCCGCCCCGGCCCGCGCGCCAAGCGCGACTTCAAGCCCAAGCGCTGACGGCGTCAGTAGACGCTTTCCCACCAGCGGGTGGTGGGAATGAGCTCGACGCGGCGGTTCTTGGACCGGTTCTCCTCGGAGTCGTTGGGCAGGAGCGGGCGGGACTTGCCGAAGCCCTTGGCTTTCACGGACTCCCCGAGGACTCCCAGCTTGATGAGGTAGCTCTTCACGGCGGCGGCGCGCTTGTTGGAGAGCCAGAGGTTGTACTCCTCGGAGCCGATGTCGCAGGTGTGCCCGAACACCATCAGCTTGAGGTTCGGATGGGTCAGGAGGAGCTCGGCGATGGCCTCCAAGGCGCGGTGGGAGCTGTCGCGCAGGACCGCCTTGTCGAACTCGAACTCGATCGGGGCGATGGCGCCCGACTTGATCTGCGCCTGGATCTCGTCGAGCTTCGCCTCGCCGTCCTTGAGCTCCGCCTCTTCGCTCTTGTACTCCGGCACGTCCTTGAACTCGATGAGCGGCTTCGCCGCCGCCGGCCGGCCGGCGGCTCCCGCGAGGAGGGCGGCGAGGGCGAGGGCCTTCATCGCTGGAGCAGGCGCCCCACGCGCTCCTGCCAATCGACGCGGCGGGGCCAGAGCCCGGCGAATCCCGCCAGCGAGACGACCCCGAACGGCAGGGCGTCCGCGGGGCGGCCGCTCAGGATGAAGGAGATCAAGCCCAGAAAGCCCACGAATTCGAAAAGGCCGAGGAGGACGATGAAGCGGACCTGGACGGCGGCCATGAGGCGCGCGCAGCCGGCCTGGGCCGCGGGGCGAAGGCCTTCGTCCGAGAGGAGGCGCGCCTTGAGGACCGCGCCGCCCAGGGCGCCGGCGGCGGCCGCGGCGTAGAACGCCGTCCGGAGGGCCTCGTTGGCGGGCCCGGCCGGCGGCGCCCTGCGCGACGCCGCCGCGAAACATATCACGAAGCCGCCGAGCAGGAGGCCCGAGACCATCGAGAAGGCGAGGATGGGGAGCAGGACGAAGCGCCGCTCGAACTCGAGCAGTTCGTCCGGGCTCATGTCAGGGGCGGGGGAGGCCGGCGTCGGCCAGCGCCCGAGCGCGGGCCTTGGCGAGCACGTGGGCCATGTCGTGGCGCCAGCGGTCGAGGAGGATGCCCCGGGGGTCGAAGGTGACGCGGGCGCTCAGGATCAGCGGCATATCGAAAGTGTAGCCCCAAGGGGCCTAAAGATATTACGGAATTGAGGCGCGGGCACGGGCGCAGAAAGGTGGTGCCGAGGGCTGGGATCGAACCAGCGACACCTGCTTTTTCAGAGCAGTGCTCTACCACTGAGCTACCTCGGCAGGACCGACGGGGTATTGAACCAATTTTGGCCTAGGCCCCGCAACGACAGGCGCGCGTCACGAAAGCCTTGCCCCGGCGGCGTGGCCGCGCCCGGACGAGCGGCGTAGAATGCCGCCAAGCGTGCTCCGAGCCCTAGGAGGCCTTATGAGCGAAACGGCGTCGGACGTCCTCATCGAGTCTATCATGGAGTGGGGCGTGGACGTGGTCTTCGGCCTCCCCGGCGACGGGATCAACGGCATCATGGAGGCGCTGCGCAAGCGCCGCGACCGCATCCGCTTCGTCCAGGTCCGGCACGAGGAGGCGGCGGCGTTCATGGCGTGCGGCTACGCCAAGTTCACCGGGCGCCTCGGCGTGTGCCTCGCGACCTCCGGCCCGGGAGGCATTCATCTCCTCAACGGGCTCTACGACGCGAAGCTCGACGGCGCGCCGGTGCTCGCGATCACCGGCATGCAGTTCCACGACCTGGTCTCGACCCACACCCAGCAGGACGTCGAGCTCGACAAGCTCTTCGCCGACGTGGCCGCCTACAACGCCCGGATCATGGGCGCGGCGCACGTGGAGAACGCGGTGGAATTGGCCTGCCGGACCGCGCTCATGACCCGCGGCGTCGCCCATGTCACCATCCCCGTGGACGTCCAGGAGCAGCCGGCCAAGGATGGCCTGCGCTCGAAGCGGAACGTGGCCGGCCACGTCTCGAGCGTCATGGCGGGCTGCGCGAGGCTGCCCGCGCGAGCGGACCTCGAGCGGGCGGCGGCGCTGCTCAACGCCGGGAAAAAGATCGCGATCCTGGCCGGACAGGGCGCCCTGGGCGCCTCCGAGGAATTGGAGAGCCTGGCCGAGATCCTCGGCGCGCCCGTCATCAAGGCGCTTCTGGGGCGGGCCTGCCTGCCGGACGACAGCCCCTACACCACGGGGGCCGTGGGCCTGCTCGGGACGCGGCCCTCGCAGGAGGCGCTCGAGGACTGCGACACCCTGCTCCTGATCGGGACCTCGTTCCCCTATATCGAGTTCTATCCGAAGCCGGGCCAGGCGCGCTGCGTGCAGCTCGACGTCGACCCCACCCGCATCGGCCTGCGCTACCCCGCGGAGGTCGCCCTGGTGGGCGACGCGGCGCCCACGCTGCGCCTGCTCCTGCCCCTGCTCCGGCGCGCGGAGGACCGGAGCTTCTTGGAGAAGGCCCAGAAAGGGATGGGCGAGTGGGCCGAGCTCATGGAGCTGCGGGCGAAGCGCCTGGACAAACCCATGAAGCCCGAGCTCCTGGCGCTCGAGCTGGGGCGGCGCATCCCCGCGGACGCGGTCGTGACCTGCGACTCCGGCACGGCCGCGACCTGGTGGGCGCGCTACATCCCGGTGAAGAAAGGGCAGAAGCACGCCCTGTCCGGCAACCTCGCCAGCATGGCGATGGGGCTGCCCTACGCGATCGCCGCCCAGATCGCGTTCCCGGAGCGCCCGGTGATCGCCTTCGTCGGCGACGGGGCCTTCTCCATGCTCATGGCCGAGCTCGCCACCTGCGTGAAATACCGGCTCCCGGTCAAGGTGGTGATCCTCAAGAACAACACCTTGGGCCAGATCAAGTGGGAGCAGATGGTGTTTCTCGGCAACCCCGAGTACGGCTGCGAGCTGCACCCGATCGACTTCGCGGCCTTCGCGCGGGCCTGCGGCGCGACGGGCTTCACCATCGCGGAGCCGGCGGAGTGCGGCGAGATCCTGGACCGGGCGCTGGAGACGCCGGGGCCGGTCGTGGTCGAGGCGCTGGTCGATCCCCTGGAGCCGCCTCTGCCGCCCAAGATCGACCTGGAGCAGGCGCGGCACTTCGCCCAGTCGCTGGCGCGGGGCGAGCCGAACCGCCTCAAGATCGCGATGACCGTGCTCGAGGAGAAAGTGCGCGAGATGACGTGATCGCGCGGATCTAGGGCAGGCCCGCTGGTCCGTCTGAAAAAGCCATGATATAATCGCGACGAAATGGCGAAGACCAAAGGGATCATCCTGGCGGGGGGCACCGGCACGCGCCTCTACCCGCTGACCCGGGCGGTGAGCAAGCAGCTCGTCCCGGTCTACGACAAGCCCATGGTCTACTATCCCCTCTCGACCTTGATGCTGGCGGGGATCCGCGACGTCCTGGTCATCACCACGCCCCACGAGCAGGAGGCCTTCCGGCGCCTCCTGGGCGACGGGCGCTGGATCGGCTTGGATATCCGCTACGCCGCCCAGCCCAAGCCCGAGGGCATCGCCCAGGCCTTCATCCTGGGCCGCGACTTCGTGGGCAAGGACAACGTCGCCTTGGTCCTCGGCGACAACATCTTCTACGGCCACGGGCTCTCGGGGACGCTCGAGGCGGCCGCGGCGCGCTCCCGGGGCGCCACGGTGTTCGGCTACCAGGTGCGCGACCCCCAGCGCTACGGCGTCGTCGAGTTCGACCGGCGCGGCCGGGCCCTGCGGCTCGAGGAGAAGCCCGCCAAGCCCCGCTCGAACTGGGCGGTGACCGGGCTCTACTTCTACGACAACGAGGTGCTGGACATCGCCGCCGGCCTCAAGCCGTCGGCGCGCGGCGAGCTGGAGATCACCGACGTCAACCGCGCGTACCTGCGAGCCGGGCGCCTGCGCGTGGAGCGCCTGAGCCGCGGCGTCGCCTGGCTCGACACCGGCACGCACGAGGCCCTTCTCGACGCGGGCCAGTTCATCTCGGTGATCGAGGCCCGGCAGGGCCTCAAGGTGGCCTGCCTCGAGGAGATCGCCTTCCGCAAGGGCTATCTCTCCAAGGCCCAGCTGCGCGCCTTGGCCGAGCCCATGAAGGGCAGCGGCTACGGCCGCTACCTCCTCGAGCTCCTCGAGCCGGGCGCCGCCGAGTGAAGATCTCGCCCAGCGCCCTGCCCGACGTCCTGCTGATCGAGCCCGACGTCTTCCGCGACGAGCGCGGCTTCTTCCTGGAGACCTACCACGCCCGCAAGTATGCGGCCGCCGGCCTGGCCGTCGCGTTCGTCCAGGACAACCATTCCCGGTCCCGGCGGGGCATCCTGCGCGGCCTGCACACGCAGGTCCAGCGCCCGCAGGGCAAGCTGGTGCGCGCGGTGGAGGGGGAGATCTACGACGTGGCCGTCGACATCCGCAAGGGCTCCCCGACGTTCGGCAAGTGGGCCG
>DATLOS010000307.1:0-4527 GCA_035536155.1 Elusimicrobiota bacterium | reverse complement strand
GCGGCGACCTTCGCCGGGACCGTCTCGCCCGCGGGAGACCCCGCGGCCGCCATGGCCGCGGCCCATTCCGCCGCCGTCTCGCCGGCCCTGACCCGCCCCGCCGTCGCCGCCGTCTCGGCGCGCGCGCAGGAGTCTCCGGTTGCCGCGGCCTCCTCGCCCCTCGCGACCGCCCGCGCCGCAGCTCTCCCGGGCTCCGCCGACGCCGCCTTCGACGGCCGCGCGCCCGGCGCGCGCCTCGACGCCGCGGACTCCGTCGGGACCGCCGCTCCGCAGGCCGGCGCCGCGGCGCTGCGGCCGGCGAGCGCCCTCTCGCGCTCGGAGGGCGGGCTGGCCTCCATCCCGTCGCCCGCCCGGACCCGCACGCTGACCCGCGGCCTGTTCGCCGGCGTGCTCGTGGGCGCCGCCGCGAGCCTATTTTCCCCCGCGCTCATCCCGGCGCTCGTCACCGGCGCGATCACCTTGGGCTCCATCCTCCTCCACGAGACCGCGCACCTCCTCGGGCTGCGCATCTGGGGTGACCCGACGCCCCGGAAGGCGGGACGGGACTCCCTGAACCCGCTGCGCCAGGCCGACCTCTGGGGCACGATCGTCATCCCCTTCGCCAGCCTGACCCTCTCCCAGGCCCTCTTCGGGCTGCCGGTGCTGCTGGGCTGGGCCAAGCCGGTCCCGGTGGACTTCAACCGGCTCAAGGACCCGAAGCGCCAGGCGGCCTACGTGGCCGCTCTGGGCCCCGCGACGAACCTGGCATTGGCGGGCCTCGCGGCCGTCGGGCTCTTCGCCTTCCCGGCGTTGGGCCTCGCGACGCTCGGCGCGACGACCGCCATGGTCCTGATGGCCGCGCTCAAGGCGAACCTCGCGCTCGCCTTCTTCAACCTCCTGCCCCTGCCCTGGCTCGACGGCGGCAAGATCGCCATCGCGCTCCTGCCCAAGTCGCTCTACAAAGTCTGGACGCACAACCCGAACGTCCGGCCGGGCTACCAGCGCATCTTCCAGAAGATCTACGAGGGCCCCTCCAACGTCCTGAGCCTCTTCCGCGTCACCAACATCGACCAGGTCAACTGGATCACCCGCCTGGGCACGCTCATGCTGGTGGGCACGGTGTCGGCGGTGTTCTTCGCGTCCCTGGGCCTGCCGTTCCTCTTCCTGGCCCTGCCCTGCTCCTACGACTACTGGTGCATCCGCGAGAAGGTGCGCTCGGAGAAGGCGGTCGAGGACATGATGGGCCTCATGAGCGAGTGGGGCGCCCTCCTCGTGCAGCTCGCCGACGAGCACGACGCCCAGAGCGAGGTCAGCGCCTTCGAGGCCGAGCACGCCATGAAGAACGCGGTGGACCAGCTCCTCGAGGACCTCTGGGCCTCCGAGGAGTTCCGCGGCCTCACCCACGACGAGCAGGTGGCCCGGTTCATGAAGGCCTACCCGGACATGGCCGTGCGCTTCCTCAAGGAGAAGGTCTTCCCGCACGATGGCGAGGACAAGATCCGCGCCATCCTGGCCGACCCCAAGAACGACCTGATGTACGCCCGCCTCCAGGGCTGGCTCCAGGAGCACCGGGTCTTCGAGGTGATGAAGAGCCCGCACGCCAAGAAGGACGGCGCCGAGGGAGCCAAGAAGGCCGACGAGAACCGCGCCGGCGGCGCGGGCGGCTCGGCCGCCGCCTTCGCCCTCCTGCCGCTCTTCGCCTTGGGCGCGGGCGCGGCCGTGGGCGGCTGGGCCGCGGCGGCGCTGGCCGGCGGCGGAGCCCTCCTCGCCCTCGGCCTCCTGGCCGGCTTCGGCCCGCTCGACGCGCGCGCCCCCGGCGGCGCGGGCGCCGAGGACAAGCTCACCCCGATCGAGGACGCCGAGGCGCCGGCCGGCCGGGTCATCGTGCTCTTTCAGCCGGGCATGAACGAAGCGCTCGCCCAGCAGGCCCTCGCCCGCCACGGCCTCGCGGCCGACGAGTTCCGCGTCGTGCTCGTCCCCGAGCCCGTGAGCCACAACGAGTTCGACGCGACCCCGACCTCCATAAAGGCGTTCGCGACCGCGGCCGACGCCGCGAGCGCGGCCCAGGCCGCCTCCGCCCTCGCCTCCGAGGAGTCCGTCGTCCGCGTCGGCCTGACGCCGGCCGCGCTGGCCGCCGCGCGCGACCGCCGCTCCGCGGCCGCCGAGGCCAGCCCCGCGCCCGGCTCCCACGACGCCGCCCCCCGTGCGGGGGTCGATCCGGCCGCCTACCGGAACCTGCGCTCGAAGCTGCGCATGGACTCCGAGGCCGCCGCCGTCAACCAGGTCGTGCTCGAGCTAGGCAGCGTGATCTCCCACGACGACGCCGAGGCCTTCGCCGCCGAGCCCGCGCCCGCCCAGGTGACGTCGGTGAACGCGATCGACAGCTACCGCGTCAGCGTTCGGGCGGAGTCCGAGGAGGCGGCGCTCGCTTTGGCCCTGGCCTATGCCTCCGATTCCCGCGTGACCGCCGTGGTCGTGCGCCACTCCCTCGCCCGCCTCGTCCAGGGCGCCGTGGTCCGCCCCGACGCCGCCATGGAGAGCGAGGCGCTCGTGCGCATCCGCTTCAACCGGCCCCTCACCGGCCCGGAGGCGAGCGTCCTCTTCATGGCCGAGGCCACGGACGAGGACCACCCCGTGAGCCTGCGCTGGTCGGACGACTCCACCGCGCTGACCCTGCGCGCCCAGAGCGCCGCGAAGGCCGCGGAGGCCGTGCGCGCCGTCGTCGCCCGCGGCGACCTCGAGGCCGTCGAGGTGCACCCCGCCCTCCTCCCCCTCCTGAGCCAGGGCGCCGCGGCCATCCTGCCCGCCTCGGCGGTCGACCTGAGCTCCATCCGCAGCTTGGCCGACCTGGTGCGCCCGGTCGGGATGGCCCAGACCCTCGGCGTGGACCGCATGCCGGCCGCATCCGAGACGCCCGCTCCCGAGGCCCCCGCCGCCCAGCCGACGGTCGACGTCTCCAAGTTCACCGTCATCAACAACGAGGGCGAGTTCAAGAACTTCATGGTCCGCTTCGCGCCGGGAGTCTCCGAGGCCGATGCCCGCGCGATCCTCTCCCGCCACGGCGTCGAGCCGGCCAACCTCAGGACCTTCGCGCGCAACGGCGTGGTGGTCAGCATCCAAGCGCCCAGCAAGCCCCGGGCCATCTCCGCCGCCCGCGGCCTGAGCCTGGAGGCCGGCGTCGCGAAGATCCCGGTGCGGCGGGAGCTCCACGACATCCTGGTCCGCCCCGCCGCGGCCGCGCCCGAGAGCCAGGCTCCCGCGCCGGAGCAGGGTACAGGCGCCGCCGAGACGGCCGCGCCGGCTCCGCCGAACCCGGAGCAGGTCCTCAAGGACGCGCGCCTCGACAAGTTCGTCGCCGACGCCGACAAGCTCGGCCGCCTCACCGTCGAGGCCGACGCCGCCCAGCTCCCCGACGCCGATGCGGCCTCCGGCAAGGCCCTGGCCGAGGAGAACCCCGCGGTCGCCGGCCGCTACGCCGAGCTCCAGTCCGACCTCTTCGGCGGGCTCTCCATGCGCGCCAATACCCTCGAGGACGCGGCCCGCGTCGCCGCCGCGCTGTCGGCCGACCCGCGCGTGGAGCGGGTGCGCGTGCACCCCGACGCCCTGGCCGAGCTCAACCGCCTCATCGACACGATCACCGGCCTCAACCCCCTGACCAAGGCGTCCACGGCGGAGCTCCCGGACCGCAAGGACGCGCGCCTGCGCTTCAAGAAGACCTCCAGCGATTGGCACGTCCAGAATTTCTTCAAGAAGCACGTGCTCAAGAACGCCGCCAAGTACGAGTGGGAGGACGACAACACCTTGCGCCTGCACGCGCGGGACATGGACTCCCTGTCGCGGATCGTCGCCGCGGCCGCGGCCGAGGACGACGACCTGCCCGCCTTCTTCCTCAGCGCCGCGGGCAAGGCGGAGATCGAGGAGCGCCGCGCCCGGCTGGGCAACCACGCCTTCGCCCAGGCCTTCGCCGAGCCGGACAAGACCGACGCCCTGCCCGACGCCGTCGACGAGCCCCGCGGGCTCCTCGTCCGCTTCAAGGACGGGACCTCGCCCGAGGCCGTCGCCGCCTATTCCCAGCAGGCCGGCGCGCGCCTGGTGGAGAACGACTACCGCGGCTCGGCCGGCCTCGCCCTCTTCGAGCTGCCCAAGGGCGCGGACATGGACTGGATACTCGCGGCCCTGCGCGACGGGATGACGCCTCTGTCGCCGGAGGTCTCGATCGAGCCGCTCAAGGAGCGCCCGGCCGCCCCCGCCGCGGCGCCCGTCGAGGAGCCCGCGCAGCCGGCGACCGTCGAGGTCCCGCGCCGCGACGCCCACGCCGAGTGGATCCAATTCCTCCAGAGCCAGGTCCTCCAGGACGGCAAGTCGAAGCTCAACCCCGGCCAGGTCGGCCTCCTCGCGGCCTTCCTGAAGCCGGTCCAGCCCCCGCCGAACAAGAAGGTCCACCCCATCATCGGCCGCGTCGAGGAGATGAAGCGGGTGACCCGCCGCCTGACCTCCCCCCGCGGCGGCATCGCCAGCGCCGGCCTGGTCGGTCCCGCGGGAACGGGC
>DATLOS010000306.1:0-2010 GCA_035536155.1 Elusimicrobiota bacterium | reverse complement strand
CGCGACTCCTCCAGCACCCAGCCCGCCTCCCGCCGGCTCCAGCGCCGCGCCTCGAAATGGCGGCGCAGCCAAGCCGCGTCGATGAGCTCGAGGACGAGGAGCCCTCCGGGCTTGAGGGCCCGGAGCATGGCGCGCGCCGCGCGCAGATCGTCGGCCGGGTCGGGGAAGTAGCCGAAGCTGGTCCAGAGGTTGAGGACGGCGTCGAACTCCCCGCGGAAGGGGATGCGCCGCATGTCCCCCCGAACGAAGCGCGCCCGCAGGCCCTCGGCGCGGGCGCGGCGGCGGGCAGCCGCCAGGTAGGGCGCGGAGAAGTCGAGCCCGGTGACGCCGGCGCCGCGGCGCGCGAGCGCCAGGACGTGGCGCCCCTCCCCGCAGGCGACGTCCAAGACCTTGGCGCCCCGCGGCAGGAGCCGGGCCAGGATCCGGACCTCGGCCCGCGTGTCGGCCTCGGGGATCACGCCGGTCAGCGGGAAGACCTCCGGTCGAAAAAAGAGCTTCCACCACTCCTTGCGCACGGCAAATACTACAATTTGAGCGTGCGGGCCGCCGCCGTGTCCTTCCTATATATCGCCCTCGAGCTGGGGGTCGCCCGCCTCCAGCCCCGGCAGCCCGTCCAGCGCTGGGCGGCGATGGGCGCGCTCTTCGTGCTCATCCCCCTCCTCTGCGGGGCGGCCGCCCGGCGCGCCGGCTTGAGCTCGCGGGCGGCGCTGGCCGCGGTGCTGGCGCCCGGGGCGTTCCTGACGCTGCTGATGCTGCCCTTCCTCACCCTCGAGTCGCTCTCGCGCCAGCGCGCGCCGGGAGCCGGCGGCACCTTCCACGTGGCCCTCACGGGCGTGCTGATCCTGGGCGCGGTCCTGGGCCTGCAGGGTTTCTCCGCCGCGCAGGGCTGGGACCGCGGGCGCTCCTAGTCTAGAGCATCCCGCCGGCGGTCGAAAGAGTCCACCGCCGGTGCCGGCGTCCCAGCTTGGACCCAAAGAGCGCGCCGATCCCGACTATGGCCAAGATCGCCAGCGCTGCCGGCGCCTGCCAGGGCCCCGCCGGGCCCGCCGCCGCCGCGAGCGCGTCGTGGAGCTCGTCGCCGGACTCCATCGCGGCCGCCGTCTCCGCGCGGCCGTCGAGCCACTCGATATCGGGCTTGAGCGCCTCCGCCATCGCGCCGACCTCCGCGCCCACCTCCGCGGGATCGCCGCCCGCCGCGGCGAGGATCACGGCCTCGTAGGCCGCGCGGACGGGCTTCGACATCCTATCCGCCTGCGCATAGAGGCCCGAGTGGCGCCCGAGGACCTCCTCGATCGCCGGCATGCGCGCGCCCGGCGCCGTGGCCGCCTCCGAAAGCTCGTCGACCAGCTGCTTCTGCTCGAGGATGAGCTCCTCGCGCTCCGGCGACGCCGCCGCCGCGCGTACGTTCAGGGCCAGGCCGGCGGCGAGGAGGAAGGCGGGAAGGGCTTTCATGGAGGTCACCTCTCATGGGGGAGAGTGCCCCGCGAAGCGGCCGGGATAGAGTGTCCTAGGGCCCAGCGCGATATAGGCCAAAGGGCCTATATGCGGCTTCAGCCCTTGAGGAAGAGCTTCTGCGGGTCGAGGACTTCGCGCAGGAGGCGCAGGTCCTCGGGCGAGGGCGCCTGCACGGCCCCCAATTTTGGGGCCGTCTTGAGCTCCCAGCCCACGCCGGCCTGCACGTCGGCCGCGGACACGCCCGGATAAAGCGCCGTCAGGACCAGCTCCCCGGAGGCCGGATCGGCCTCGAGGACGGCCTTGTCGGTGATGACCTTGACCGGCCCGGCGCCGGGCATGCCCAGCTCCTTGCGGGACTTGCCCTTGCAGCGCATGCCCGGGCTGGTGATGAAGTCCACCTCGGCCGGGAAGGCGCGCTTGTTGAGCTTGGAGATGACGAGGGTGCGCTGGGCGTGCACCGCGATCTCCGAGGCGCCGCCGCTGCCCGGCAGGCGGACCTTCGGGCTCGCATAGGGGCCGACCACAGTGGTGTTGATGTTGCCCCAACGGTCGATC
>DATLOS010000305.1:0-4178 GCA_035536155.1 Elusimicrobiota bacterium | reverse complement strand
CGTCGGCCACCGCCGAGGCCGCCTGGATCTCGGTCTCGAGGTCGGCCAGCTCGCGCGCGAAATCCGCGTAGCCGTCCACGCGGGTCTCGTCCTGGGAGAAGCGCTGGGCGTAGTAGGCGCTGAGCCAGCGGAACTCGAGGGCCTCGACTCGCCGAGGCAGCTCGCGCAGGCGCGCGATCTGCTCCTTCATGTCGCGGCGGTAGCGCTTGCGCGCTCTCTTGTCCGAGACGCGGGCGGAGACGTCCTCCATGTCCGCCATGAGCTGCTCGGCTCGGCGGGGGATCAAGGTCTGCTTGACCCAGTAGAGCCGGGTCAGGAGCTGGGGCGCGGCCGGCTCGATGTCGGCGGCCATCGCGGGACGGGCCGACGAGCCCTGCGGCTGGAGAACGCTTCCGTCGACCTCGCGCGCGTAGCGCTCCAGGTATTCCTCCGCCCCATGCACGGCGCTCGCGTTGCGGCGCAGCGCCCTCTCCATCGCCGAGGCCACGCGGCCCAGGTAGTGGGGCTTGCCGCCGTGGATCACGGCCACGGGCTCGCCGGCGAGCTCGACCATCCGGCCTTCCGCGAGGCGGCCCTCGCGCAGGAGGAGCCGGATGAGGAAATGCGTCCGCACCAAGGCGAGCTCCGAGGACGCCAGGCCTCCGCGCGAGAGCGCCCGGCGCGGGTAGCTGTCCGGGAGGAACGGCGCCATCGCGTCGAGCAGGCCGGCGTCGTCCGCCCCCTCCAATCGCAGCAGCGCCGACGCGGCGAAGGCGTCGGCGGCCACGGTCTGGATGAGGCGGCGCTCCTCGGCGCTGGCCAGGAGGAAGAAGTGGCTGGCGAACTCCCGGCTGGCCTTCTCCAGCGCGCGCTCCTCCTCGCCGAAGAAGCGCAGCAAGGTCGGCTGCAGCCCGCCGAAGCCGATGTTCATCCAGTACTTGTAGGCGAGATTCTGGATGAGGCGGGCCCGCGGCCGGCCGCCGCGGTCCAGGATGGCCCGCGCGAGCAGGTAGGAGACCGCCCGCGGGTGTTCCTTATAATAGCCGCGCAGGGAGCGCACCAGCTCCCGGGGCGCGATCAGCGCCAGCTCGTTGATCGAGATGTAGAGGTCGTACGTCTTGAAGTCCCGGTCGTAAAGGTTCCGAAGCCAAAGCGGGACCCACAGCGGCAGCAGCGAGCGGTTCACGTTCACCGCGACCGCGCGCCCCGCGGCGAAAGGCATGCCGGAGATGAAGAGCCGCTCGATGCGCCGGCCCGGGTCCTCGTCGAGGAGCCGGTGGCGGAAATCCTTGAGCGCCTTGTAGCGCGTCCGGCCCCCGGCGAGCTTCCATAAAGTTCGCCGCCAAAGGAAAAATCGAACGACGAAATAAAGCGGCCAGGTGACCGGCTCGCTGTGGAAGGCCAGGGCGAAGGGGATCAGCTCGGGGTGCCCGAAGGCCCAGAGGATGATCGGGACCACGACGTCCTCGACGATCTCGATCGCGGCCGCGTAGATCGCGAAGTACATCCCCTCCGTCACGGCGAGCTTCTTGACCATCCGGAAAGTCTCGCGCACGTCGAGCTTCTCGCGCAGCTCGCCCCAGAGCCAGGTGCCGGCTTTCTCGAGCCAGGCGCGCGCCCCCGCGGCCGGCTTGGGCGCCCGGGCCGCCGCGACGAGCTTCAGCGCCTCGTCCGCGGACGTCCTCGCCCGGCCCAGCGCCTCCTCGGCCCGCGCCTCCCCGCCGCGGTAGTAGCTCTCCTCCGCGTCGCGCAGGTGCGCCGTGAGCAGGCCTAGCCGAGCGCCGATCGGCTCGACCGCTTCGGCGCCCGGCTCCGGGCTCGCGGCCGACGGCGACGCGCCGGAGAAGAGGGAATGGAGGACGCCCGCGGCCGCCGTGGGGCTCGCGGCGGCGCGGGCGACCGACGCCGCGGCGGCCTTCACGCCGTCGAGGACGGGAGCCTGCGCGCGCTCGCCCCCCGCGAATGGGGCGACCCGCGGCAGCGGGTCTGTCCCGGCGCCGATATGAGAATTGCGTTCGGCGGCCGGGGCCGGACCGTTGTCGACAACAGTCGGGAGCGCGAGAGCCGCCGAGACTGCGCTCGGAACAGGCGCCGGCGACGCGATCGGGGCGGAGAGGCCCAAAGCAGCCCCACCCTCCTGCGGCGCCGAAAGGGCCGCCAGCGGCGGCGCGGCCTCGCCAAGACCTCCAGAAGCCAGCGCGGCGGCGGGCATCCCGGCCGAAGCGACGCCCAGCTCGACGGCCGGCGCCGCCGCTCGACGGACGACGGCCGCGGCCTCGGCGGCGGGCGCGAGCGGCTGGAACGCGAGAACGAGGGCGCAAGTCGCGGCGACGGCCCGTCGCGGGAGCATGAAGAAAGCGTATCACGGAACGTCTCCGGACCTATGGGCCCTCTGGCGAGTCGAGATTGCCCGAAAGGCTCACGCCGGACGCGCCGTCGCCTGTTAGGATGCTGTTATGCGCGCCGCCCTGGCCCTCGCCGCCGTCTTGATCGCGCCGGCCGCGCGAGCGCAAGACCTCCGCCTGCCGACCCTCCCGGCCCTGCAGCGGATGGGCGAGACCCCGCCCCCCCCGCCCGCTCCCGCGCCCAGGGCGGTATGGACCGACGGCAGCGAGCGCCTGGTCGAGACGGAATGGCTCGCCGCGCTCAAAGACCTCGACCCCGCGGTGAGCTCGTTCCTCGCCGAATCCAAGACGCGCATCGTCTTCACGGCGCCGCGCCCCGGCATGTTCGATCAGAACGAGAGCCAGCTCGCCCAGTACGAAGCCGGGACGATTTACGTGAACCTGCGGCAGCTGCGCGCCTTCGCCCAGCCGATCTTCGACAAGGCTCCGGCCGAGGACGCCGTCCGCCACCTGGCGCTCTTGACCGTGCCGATCGTCTCCCATGAGGCGCGCCACGGCATCTCCCGGCGCGAGCTGACCAAGCTCCTGGGCCAGGACTATCCCTACGGCAGCCAGGAGGACGAGACCATCGCCTTCGCCCACCAGGCTTTGGTCGTCTACCGGCTCGACAAGGCCCACGGCCGCACGCTCGCGGCGTACGCCAACCATCCCATGGCCCTGGACAACCATACCCTCCTCGTGCGGCTCAGGCTGGGCGGGGTCGTGGGCGGAGAAGGCATCTTCGCCGGCATCGACGGGATCGTCCGCAACGCCCCGGGCTACCGCAACCATCCCGTGATGGCGCAAATGCGCCCCCAGACCTTTATCGACGGCACCCTCGCCGGCATCGAAAGGAACAACCTCCTCCGCCGGCGGAGCATCGCGCGCGCCCTGGGCGCGCTCTCCGAGAAACCCGACTCGGAGGAGACGCGGGCCCGGCGCGCGGCCCTCGAGGCGGAAAGCGAGACCGTCGAGCGGGAGCTGGACAAGGTCGCCGGCGCGCGCGCCGTGCTCTCCGATGAGGCCCTCTTCCGCTCCCTCCGAGGCTACTACGCCGACACCATCCAGGGCCTTCAGTCGGCCTGGGAAAAAGAGAAAGGCGGCGATTGAAGGTTCCGTCGGAAAATGCTAGTTTTACCACCGGATTTTGACGATCCGGTGACGTCCCCGGAACGAGATTCTATTGCTGCGCCGAGCTGACTCCGACCTCGAGGCCCTCGCCGAGCTTTTGCCGCGCCTGGGCGATCCCTCTTTCCTTAAGACTCACGGCCTGCGCTTCGCCTGCGTCTCCGGCGCCATGGCCAACGGCATCGCGTCGGTGGAGATCGTCGAGGCCATGAGCCGCGCCGGGATGCTCGGCTTCTTCGGCGCCGCCGGCCTCTCCGTGGAGCGAGTCGAGGCCGCCCTCGACCGCCTCAAGGCCTCCCTGGGCTCGGCGCCGTGGGGCATGAACCTCATCCACAGCCCCAACGAGCCCGCCCTCGAGGACGCGATCGTCGACCTCTACCTCAAGAAAGGCGTGCGCCTGGTCGAGGCGTCCGCCTACCTCGACCTCACCCCCGCCATCGTGCGCTACCGCGCGACGGGCCTGCGCCGCGGCCGCGGCGGCGAGGTCTTCGTGCCGAACCGCGTGATAGCCAAGGTCTCTCGCGTCGAAGTGGCGCGGAAGTTCCTCTACCCCGCTCCCGAAGGCTTGCTCCGCGATCTCGCCGCCTCCGGCAAGGTCACCGCGGAGGAGGCCGCGCTCGCCGCCGAGATCCCCTTGGCCGACGACCTGACCGCCGAGGCCGACTCGGGCGGCCACACCGACAACCG
>DATLOS010000304.1:0-5680 GCA_035536155.1 Elusimicrobiota bacterium | reverse complement strand
CCCGGACGGAGGCGTCGAGACCATCCTCCAGGGCAGCCGCGTCTTCTACCGCTTCGCCGCGCGCGCGGCGGACAAGACCTACGAGCAGATCCTCAAGAGCCTGGCCGAGCCCGAGCCGCGCGAGCGCATGCGCGGCTTCGTGCTCGTCGAGGACGATCCCCGGAGGGGCCGCTCCTACTGGCACGACGCCACCGGCGCCGTCGTCACCGTCCCGCCCGGCTACTCCCGCGCGCCCGTGTTCCTGGGGCGCGGCCTGCGCTACGACCTCGCCTTCCGCCACGACACCGACGCCTTCGAGGCCCGCCTGCGCTTCGACCCGACGGCGGAGCAGAGCGCGCAGTACCAGGCCACGCGGCTCAAGCCTTGTTTCCGGGAGGGAACCTGCCCGGCGACGGACCCCGACGAGCCCTCGGACCTGTGGGCCGCCGCGCTGGCCGGCACCATCACCGCGGAGACCCCGCGCTTCGACATCATCGGGCCGATCGCGGCCCTCTACGACTTCCACGCGGACTGGGGGATGCTCTCGCAGGGCCTGGCCCTGTCGCGCTCCCGCGCCTTCAACCGCGGCTACGGCGTGGGCGTGCTGCTCCAGGTGCACAAGAACGCCGTCGGCAACTACTTCGTCGCCTTCCTCGCCGCCGATTATCCCACCCTCAACCGCCACACCAGCGACCAAGAGGACTCGCTGGTGAAGGTGGACCTGGGGATCAAGTTCCCCAGGGCCCGATGAGCCGCGAGCGCCAGCCTCCCCGCTCCACGGCCTGGCAGGCGGCGGGCAAGTGGTACGACCGCGCGGTCGGCGAAGCGGGGCACTACCACCACCAGCGCGTGGTGCTGCCCGGCGTCCTGCGCCTGCTGCGCCTGGGGCCGGGCTCGTCGCTGCTGGACCTCGCCTGCGGCCAGGGAGTGCTGGCCCGCGCCATCCCCCCGGACGTCGAGTACTGCGGCGTCGACTTGGCGCCCGCGCTCGTCGAGTCCGCCAAGCGCCAGGACCGGAACCCCCGTCACCGCTACCTTGTGGGCGACGCGACCAAGCCGCTCCCTCTCGAGGAGTCGCGCTTCTCGCACGCCGCCGTCGTGCTGGCCCTCCAGAACATGGATCCCGGCTCGGCGGCCGTGGCCAACGCGGCGCGGCACCTGCGCCCGGGCGGCCGGCTGGCGATCGTCCTCAACCACCCCTGCTTCCGCATCCCGCGCCAGTCCAGCTGGGAGATCGACCCGCGCAACAAGCTGCAGTTCCGCCGGGTGAACCGCTACCTCGCGCCGCTGAAGATCCCCATCCGCACCAACCCCAGCGCCGGCGAGCGCTCGCCCGTCACGCTCACCTTCCACCATCCGCTGTCCGACTACAGCCGCTGGCTGGCGGAGGCCCGCATGTCGATCGAGCTCATCGAGGAGTGGGCGTCGGACAAGACCAGCGAGGGGAAGGCCGCGCGCATGGAGAACCTGAGCCGCTCCGAGTTCCCGCTGTTCCTGACGATTCTGGCGGTAAAATAGGCGTCAGGGCTCTTCTTCCTCGGCCTCGCGGCCGAGCAGGCGCAGCAGGTCGGCGCGGCTGCACCGCCCGTCGGTGCAATGCTGGGCCCAGGCGTGGAAGCGGGCGACCTCCGGCTCGCGCAGGCAGCGCGCGTAGTCCCGCGAAGCCAGGTCGTGCGCGCCCCGCAGGTCCTGCGCCGCCCCGCGCCAGAAGTAGAACGGCCCCTTCCAGCCCTCGGGCACGTCGCGCTGCGCCTCGAGCGCGCGCGAGAACCACTCGATGACGCCGTAGGCCGACTTGGCGCCCAGGCAGCGCGGCCCGAAGAAGCCGCAGGCGGCCCCGCGCTGGCGGCGGATGAAGAACTGAGGGTCCTGGTCCGCGAGCGCGATCAGCGCCTTGGCCTGCCGCCACGAGCCGTTCCAGTTGTTGAGCTTGTAGAGCGCCGCGACCTCGGCGACGCGGAACAGGGGGCTGTCGAAATAGATGCCCCGCAGCTTCTCGAGGAGCGGCAGGGCTTTCTTGTAGTCTCCCCGCTCGACGGAATGGAAGTACGCGGCCGAGAGGGCGGCCTGCGACCAGAGGAGCCGGCCCTGCTCCGCCGCGATCTGCAGGCGGTGAAGCGCCTGGTCGACGCTCCCCTTCTTGCCTCGGCCGCGGCGGGTCGCGGCGTAGTACTCGAAGAGGCCCAGCCCCAGCTCCGCGTCCGCGACCGTCGGGTCCAGCTTCAGGCAGCGCCCGAGCAGCTGGGCGGCCTCGCGCCCGTAGCTGTAGGCGCGCGAGCCCTGGCCCTTGTCCAGCGCCCACAAGCCCTTGAGCCCCAGGGCGGTCCCGGCGGCCAGATAGGCGTCGGCCCGCGTCGCATCGTCGCCCTCGCCGAAGCGGTCGCGCGCGCCGCGGTAGGCCTTGTCCGCCGCCTTGATGAATCGGCTCTCGGCGCGGTCCGTGGCCCGCAGCGAGGGATCGTCGTAGTGCGCCCGCCACCACAGGAGCCCCGCCTCCCCCAGCGGACCGTAGGGGTTGTCGGGCTCCTGACGCTCGAGGTCTCGGATGCGCGCTTCGGCCTGGTCGAAGTCGAAATTGTAGGCGGCCGCCATGCTCTCGCCCAGCATGGCCTGGGCCCAGGGGGTCGCCGCGCGAGCCGTGGAAGCGCCCACGAGCAAGGCGGCGGACAGGAAAGCGCCCTTCATGGACGAGATTATAGCGTTCCCGGCCGGGGAGCGTGTTTCCAAGGTATTTCTTATAATGCCGCCGTGACGGCTTCCGTGCTCGAAAAACCGGTCCAATTCCTGCATGGAGTCGGCCCGCGGCGCGCCGAGCTCTTCGAAAAGCTGGGCGCGCGCACCTTGGGCGAGCTGCTCTACCACTTCCCGCGGGAGTGGGAGGACCGCCGCGCGACGCCGCCCGGGCCGCCGCCCGCGGACGGGCCGGTGGTCCTGTGCGGCAGGGTCAAGCGCGCGGGCCCGCGCCGCGCGGGGCCGCGGCTCGCCATCTTCGACGCGACCCTCCAGGTCCCGGGGCACGGAGCGGTCGAGGCGGTCTGGTTCAAGCGCCCCAGCCGGCGCTACGACGTCTTCCAGCGCCTCAAGCGCGAGGTCCTTCCCGGGCGCGACCTCTGGATCGTCGGACGCTGCGAGCCCGGGCTCTTCCGCGTCTCCGAGGTCTCGGTGGACGAGAGCTATCCGCTCGAGGACCCGGCCTGCGGCCTGCACGTCGGCCGCCTGGTTCCCGTGTACCCGCTCACCGAGGGGCTCTCCGCCCGCCTGGTGCGCGAGGCGGTGGCCCAGGCCCTCGAGGCCGCGGCGGGAGCCGTCGCCGAGGTGGTGCCCCAGTCCCTCCTCTCGCGCCGCAGCTTGCTGGCCCTGCCCCAAGCGCTGGCCGGCATCCATTTTCCCGCCTCGCGCGCCGAGCTCGAGGAGTGCCGCAAGCGCCTGGCCTACGAGGAGCTCCTCTTCCTCGAGCTGGCCTGGACGCTCAAGCGCCGGCAGGCGCGCGAGGTGGCGAAGGGCTACGCCTACGAGATCCGCCGCTCGCTCCTCACCCCGTTCCGCGCGGCCCTCGGCTTCGAGCTGACCCACGCCCAGAAGCGCGTGATCAACGAGATCTTGGACGACATGCGCGACCCCGCGCCCATGACCCGCCTGCTCCAGGGCGACGTGGGCTCGGGCAAGACCGTGGTGGCGCTCGCCGCGCTCCTGCTGGCCGTGGAGAACGGCTACCAAGGCGCGTTCATGGCGCCGACCGAGATCCTGGCGGAGCAGCACCACTGGACGCTCTCGCGCTTCCTGCGCGGCCTGCCGGTGCGCACCGCGCTCCTCACCTCGCGCGTGCCGAAAAAGGCCCGGGAGAAGGCCCTGGCCGAGATCGCGCGGGGCGACATCGACATCGCCCTCGGCACCCACGCCCTTCTCGAGAGCGACGTGCTGTTCCCCCGCCTGCGCCTGGCGGTGATCGACGAGCAGCACCGCTTCGGCGTGCGCCAGCGCGCCACTTTGCGCCAGAAAGGCCCGCCCATGGACCTCCTCCTCATGACCGCGACGCCGATCCCGCGCACGCTGAGCCTGGCGCTCTACGGCGACCTCGACGTCTCCACGCTCGACGAGATGCCTCCGGGGCGGACGCCGGTGCACACGCGCCGCGCCTCCGAGGCCGAGGCCTTCGAGTTCATCCGCGCCCAGGTCCGCGAGGGGCGGCAGGCGTACGTGGTCTACCCCATCATCGAGGAGTCGGCCGCGCTGGACCTCAAGGCCGCGATCGCCGAGCACGAGCGCCTCAAGAGCGAGGTCTTCCCCGACCTGCGCGTGGCGCTGGTGCACGGCCGCCTGCCCGGGAGCAAGAAGATCGCGGTCATGGAGGAGTTCGCCGCGGGCAAGTGGGACGTCCTGGCGGCGACGCCGGTGATCGAGGTCGGCGTCGACGTCGCCAACGCGACGGTCATGGCCGTCCAGAACGCCGAGCGCTTCGGCCTGGCGAGCCTGCACCAGCTCCGCGGGCGGGTGGGGCGCGGCGCCGCGGCCTCCCACTGCCTGCTCATCGCCGACGCCAAGACGCCCGAAGCCCGCCGCCGGATCGGCGTCCTGTGCGAGACCACGGACGGCTTCCGTATCGGAGAGGAGGACCTCAAGCTGCGCGGCCCGGGCGAGGCCCTGGGCACGGCCCAGCACGGCGAGCTCGGCCTGCGCGCGGCCGACCTGGCCCGGGACGCGGACCTGCTCCTCGCCGCGCGCTCCGACGCCGAGGCGCTCCTCGCCGCGGACCCGCGCCTGGCCGACGACGGGCACCGGGCCCTGCGCGAGCGGCTCGTGTCCCAGTACCAGCGGAAGTGGGAGTCGATCGACGTCGCCTAGCGCGCCTAAATCCCTGCCAGTCCGGACCCCGGCGACATAATCGGGGCCCCTTTGGCCCCGGCCGCTCCTCCAACCGTCCCATCCGCCATTAGGCCCAAATATTTCCCGCGCGCGCCCCAGAGGGCCCATGGGACCGGCGCGGACGACTGCTATGCTCTGTCCGTGGGCAACACGCGCTCCATCGTCTGGATATTCTTCCTGCTCGCGGCCATGATCCTCGGGCCGCTGGCGCTGCGCCCGCGCGCCCCCGAGAAGCGCCTGCGCCCCCAGGGCAGCCTTCGCCGCCAGCTGGTCGCCGACGAGCTGCGCGACGCGCCCGCGGCCGCGGCCCCTTCCGCCGAGACCTCCACCCGGACGGCGACCGGGGAAGCCAAGCCGATCCCGCCCTTTCCTCTCCGCAACCCCTGACGCTCAGTCGCCCAAACTCGCGTTGATCGCCCCGGCGGGGATCCTCTGGGGCGGCGTCCGGCGGGACAGCGGCACCACGATGGACGGCTCCGCCTCGTCCTCGTCCGGCAGCGGCAGCCCCAGCCGCACGTGCAACTCGTCGATGGCCTTGATGGCCTGGACGACGTAGGGCTTCATCTCGCCGTGGCGCGGCACGGTGAGGGGCCTTCGCAGGTATCCGCGATAGTTTACCTTGACGTGACCGGTGCCGTCCGTCCACTCGAAGCCGAAGCCCCGGTACAGGGTCTCGAGATCATTGAGGCTCCGGTTGGCCTTGCTCACGCGCATGCTCTGGAGAAGCGCCGCGGCGGCCCGGTACGGAGCGGCGCCCACCGGCGGCGGCTGGATCGCCGCCGCGACGGCTTCCGCGCCCTTGGAATCGCCCCCGGCGAGCTTTCGGCCCTCGCTCTCC
>DATLOS010000303.1:0-3452 GCA_035536155.1 Elusimicrobiota bacterium | reverse complement strand
GACCTCGACATCCTCCGCATCCAGATCTCGCAGATCACCCAGGAGTATCTCGCCTACATCGAGCTGATGAAGGAGCTCAACCTCGAGGTGGCCGGGGACTTCCTGGTGATGGCCGCGACGCTGATCCAGATCAAGGCGCGCAGCCTCCTGCCCGCCCAGGAGGGCGAGGAGGGCATCGAGGGGCCCGATCCGCAGGGCGAGCTGGTGCAGAAGCTCCTCGAGTACCAGAAGTTCAAGGAGGCCGCGGGCTTCCTGCAGAAGAGGAGCGAGGAGTTCTCCGACGTGTTCTACCGCGGCTCGCCGCGCTTCGAGGAGCACGAGAAGGCGCTCAACATCCGGATCTTCGATCTCCTCACCACCTTGCGCGAGATCCTCGACCGCGCCGAGGGCGACGGGCGCGTGGTGCTGGGCGAGGAGCACCGCATCGAGGAGAAGATGGAGCGGATCGTGAAGCTCCTCGAGGAGCGGCCCTACCTCTCCATCCGCGAGGTCTTCGCCGGGGAGAAGCGCCGCGTCGCCATCATCACCTGCTTCCTGGCCCTCCTCGAGCTGATCAAGACCCAGCGCGTGATTGCCCGCCAGGAGGCGCCGCTGGCCGAGATCTTCATCTACCGCAAGGACGCTCCGCCGCCGCCGGCGCAGCCGCTGTGGCCGACCGACGAGGAGCCCAGGCCGGCGCCGCCGCTGCCCCCCGAGGCTCCGGAAGCCAAGGCCGAAGAGCCTTCCGCCGAGCCGCCAGTCCATGTCTTTGAGCCGACGCCGGAAGCCGCCGCCGCGCCTCCGGCGGATAACGCCATTCCTGAGACCGCCGGAGACGAGGCCGCTGCCGCGGCCACGGCCACGCCGCCGATCGACGAGCCGGGAGAGAAATCATGAGCAGAAAAAAGCACAAGCAAGCCGAGGCCGAAGCCGAGGCGGCGGCCCCCGCTCCCGCGCCGGAGACGGCGCCCGAGACTCCCGTCGTCGCCGACGAGGCCCCGGTCGCCGAGACCGGAAGCCTCTCGGACGTCCAGGAGGCCGCGGCGCCCGTTGAGGAGGCCCCGGCGGCCGAGGAGGCGCCCGCGGAGGCCGCGACGGCGGTGCTCGACGCGCCGGCCCCTAAGCGCGAGCTCGACGACGCCGAGCTCCAGCACGCCATCGAGTCCCTGCTCTTCATCACCGACCAGCCGCTCGGCCTCTCGCGCCTGTGCGCGGTGCTCGGGATCAAGGACTCCTCGCGCATCGAGGATATCGTGAGGAAGGTCCGCGCGGAGTACGAGGCCCGCGGCGGCGGCCTCCAGCTCCTCGAGATCGCCGAGGGCTTTCAGCTCGCGACGCGCCCGGACTTCGCGCCATTCGTGCGCAAGCTCTACTCCGAGCGCATGACCATGCGCCTCTCCACCGCCGCGCTCGAGACTTTGGCCATCGTGGCCTACAAGCAGCCGCTGACGCGCGCCGAGATCGAGGAGATCCGCGGCGTCGAGGTCATCGCCGCGATCGAGACCCTGCTCGAGAAGCGCCTGATCAAGGTGGTGGGCCGCAAGGAGACCGTCGGGCGCCCGCTCCTCTACGGCACCACGCCGGAGTTCCTGCGCCAATTCGGCTTGCGCAGCGCCGCGGACCTGCCGCCCATCGACAGCTTCACGCCGGCCGAGCCCGCCCTGCCGCAGGCCAAGCACGGGCCCTTCGCCGGGACGGCGCAGCTGGTCGAGGCCGGTTTCGCCGAGGCGGCCGCGGAGCGGCCGGCGGAAGATCTCGACGAGTCGAAGGCGACGACCATCGAGGAGGCGGCCCGCGAGGCGGTGTCGGCCGCTCCCGAGCCCGTCGCCGAGGGCGAGCCGGCCTCGGAGCCGGCCGCGGAAGGGGGGGAAGGCCTCGCGGACGTCGCGCGCCGCGCGCTGGAGGAGGAGCCCGGCCAGGGCTGATGCGCCTGGCGATCTTCGGGGTACTCCTCTTCATCGCGGCCACCTTGCTGGGCTATTGGCACGGCCTGAGCCAGCGCAGGCGGCGAGCTCCGGCTCCCGCCCCGGCCCCGACCCCCGCTCCCCGACGCGCCCCGCTCCCGCCGCCCGCTCCGCCCCCGACGGGGACGGAGCTTCCCTCCGACGACCGCGGCCGCGCGGACAGCCTCCCGCCGCCCTCGGACCCGAAGTAGAGCCATGCGCATCGCTTTCGTCGCCAGCGAGGCGGTCCCCTTCGCCAAGACCGGAGGGTTGGCGGACGTGGTCGGCGCCCTGGCCGCGCAGATGGCGGCGCGGGGCCACGAGGTCCGGCTCTACGTCCCCGCCTACCCGTGCGCGCTGCGCGCGGCCGGCGAGACGGAGCCCGGGCCGGAGCTGGCCGTCCCCATCGGCGCCTCGCCGGCGCGGGGCCGCTTCCTGCGCTCGCGCGTCGGCGGCGTGGAGGCGCGCCTGCTCGAGTGCCCGGCCTACTTCGGGCGGCCGGGGCTCTACCAGGAGGCGGGCCGCGACTACCCCGACAACGCGGAGCGCTTCGCCTTCTTCTGCCGGGCCGTCCTCGAGGACTGCCGCGCGCCGGGCGCCGCGCCCGACGTCTTCCACTGCCACGACTGGCAGACCGGGCTCGTGCCCGCGCTCCTCGCCGCGGGCCGCGACGGCGCGCTGGCGGGCTCGTCTTCCGTCTTCACCATCCATAATCTCGCCTACCAAGGAAACTTCCCGGCCGCGGCGTTCGCGGTCACGGGCCTGCCGGCGGCGGCGTTCTCGCCGGCGGGCCTCGAGTACCACGGCAACGTCGGCTACCTCAAGGCCGGGCTGGTCTACGCGGACGGCCTGAGCACCGTGAGCCCGGAGTACGCGCGCGAGATCCAGACCGAGGAGCTGGGCATGGGCATGGACGGGGTGCTCCGCGGCCGCGCGGGGAGCCTGCGCGGCATCCTCAACGGCCTCGACGTCGACGCCTGGGATCCGGCGCGGGACGCGGCGCTCTTGCGCCGCTACGGACCGCGCGATTGGGAGGAGGGGAAGAAGGCCTGCAAGCGCGAGCTCCAGGGGGAGTGCGCGCTCGAGCAAAACGTGGGCGAGCTCCTGATCGGCGCGGTGGCGCGCCTCGACCCGCAGAAGGGCCTCGACCTCGGCCTCCAGGTGCTGCCCGAGGCGCTGGCGCGCGGCGCCCAGTTCGTCTTGGTCGGGCAGGGGCGGCCGGATTTGGAGAGGGCCTTCGAGGACTTCGCCCACGCGAACCCGCGGAACGTCCACTTCCACACCGGCTTCGACGACGGCTTCGCCCGGCGGGTCTACGCCGCGGCGGACCTCTTCCTGATGCCCTCGCGCTTCGAGCCCTGCGGCCTGGGGCAGCTGATCGCCATGCGCTACGGCGCGCTGCCGCTCGCGACGCGGACCGGCGGCCTCGCGGACACCGTGCGCGAGCGGGCGTCGGCCGCCGGGCCCGCCAACGGCTTCCTGGGCGAGCGCGCCGTGCCGGCGCCCTTGGCCGCCGCGCTGGCGCGCGCC
>DATLOS010000302.1:0-4383 GCA_035536155.1 Elusimicrobiota bacterium | reverse complement strand
ACGAAGCGCGGCGCTCGATGCGCGCCAGGCGGGAAAGCATGTCCTCGACGCGCTCGCCGTACTGGCGCGCGAGCCGGCCGTATTTGAGCGCGAGCCGCACCATCCGATCCGGCCACGCGCTGGAATGGGGGCCGTACTTGCGCACGAGGAAAGCGTCCAAGCGATTCAGGCGCGGCTGGAGCCTCTCCAGCTCGGCGGCGTATTCGGCCACCCAACCGCGCAGCTCGACGCGGGTATCGCGGTATTCGGCGTATGCCGCGTCCAGCCGGCGGCTGCGCGCGCGGCGGGCCGCGGCGCCCGCGGGAACCTTGGAATCGGCGAGCCGGAGCAGACGCGCCTGCTTGGCCTGCGCGGCGGCGAACTCCGCGGGCGACACCTTGCCCGTCAGGAAATCCCGGGCGTGCTGGAACTCCTGCTTCGCGCTGCCCAAGAGGGTCCGGTCCGCACGGTCGACGCCGATGCCCACCGCGTTCCTCTTCACGTCGTAGTAAAAGAGCTCTTCCGCGCCTCCCGGGGCGCCGAGCTCGTCGCTCTCGTGATACTCGACGACCGGGAATCTCTCCAGCGGCACGCCCTCGTCGCGCAGGGCCCGGGCCTCATCGGCGAGGAGCTTGCCCGAGACGACGAGCGTGCTCGGAAGTGCGTCCTCGAGCGGCGCTATCGAGGCGACGGCGCTCATCCGGGTCGCCGCGGCGCCGACCAACAGCGGGGCGGAGATCGTCGCGCCTGCCCCCACCGCGGCCGAGATCGTCACCGAGAAATAGGGCCACGCCGAGGACGAGCCCGTCAGCGCGACCGGAGCCCGCATCGCTCCGGCGACCGGGAGCGGAGCCGGCTGGACGTCCGGCTGGAAAAGAGCCAGGCCGGACGGCGCCCGCGCCGCGAGGGGCTCAGCGGTAGACGCCGGGACGACGGTCTCCCCGGAGCCGGTCCCCTCGCGGAACACGCTGGCCGCGAGCCGGCGGGCGTCGAGCGGCGAGACCGCGCCCATCGAGCCCACGCTCGCCTTGCCGGCGAAGGCCAGGAATTGGCGGGGCTCCTTGCCCAGGAAGCGGCCCTCGCCCGGGAAGCCGCCTTCGTCTTCCTTGCCGGGCGCGGTGGTCGGCGGCTGGACCCGGTCCTGCACGGGAGTCTCGAGCCTCGTCGCCGGGACGACGGACGAGGTCGGCGGAGTCTCGACCGGCCCCGTTTCCACGGGCTGGACGCGCGTCTCGGCGATGCTCGATAAAACGGTCGGATCGGCCTGCGCGCCGCCGATGGCCGGGAGCGCGGCGGGGAGCTCGAGGCCGTTGAGCCCGGCGCCCGCGCCGAAGGCGACGTTGGGCAGCGTCTCCCCGCCGACCGACGCCGCGGGAAGACGGACCGGCGAAGCGCCGCCGGAGGGCGCGACGGCGTTGCCCAAAGCGCCCGCGGACGGAGCGAGAGCCAGGCAGAGCGCCAAGGCGGCCGCGATAGCTCGCGTCATGCCCCTATTATTAGGGAATCCGGCGGGATTTCCATGCGTCAGAGGGCCCAATTCGATATAAGCCCAAAGGCCTATATATTAGGAAGGCCATGGAAGCGCCCCGCCTCCCGGAAATCCGCGGGCAGAGGAGCCTCGATCGTCAGGGCCGTCCCGAGCACCGGATGGGGCAAGGCGAGCCGGCGGGCGTGGAGCATCTGGCGGGGAGCGCCCAAGGCCGCGACGTCGGCTTCGCCCAGCTCGTGCCGGCAGGCCTTGAGGTAGGTCTCGCCGCCGTCGCTGTAGAGCTTGTCCCCCAGGACGGGATGACCCAGGGCCGCGAGGTGGGCGCGGATCTGGTGCAAGCGTCCCGTCCGCGGGCGCGCCAAGACCCAGGACGCCTCGGCCGAGCGGCCCGCCGTCTCGAACTCGGTGGCGGCCGGAGCGCCGCCCTCGACCACCGCCTGGCGTACCTTGATCTCGCCCCCGTAGTGGCCGAGGGGCAAGTCCACGAGCACCCGCGCGAAAGGGACCTTCCCCCGGCAAAGGGCCGCGTACTCCTTCTTCACTTTGCCGGTCTCGAAGAGCCGGGTCACCGCGCGCGCGGCTTCCGGGCTCCTGCTGAAGAGGAGGACCCCGCTGGTCTCGCGGTCGAGGCGGTGGGCGAGGTGGAGGCGCTTTCCCGGGAACTGCTCCTTCAGGATGGACGTCGCCGTGTTGCGCGTGCTCTTGTCGGTGGGATGGCTCAGGACGTCGCCGGGCTTGTCGACCGCCAAGAGATGCTCGTCCTCGAAGAGCACGGCGAGGCGCTCGTGCCGCGCCGGCGGGTCCTCGCGGCGCGGATAGCGGACCACCACCAGGTCTCCCTCGGCGACCGAGGTCGCCCGTTTAGCGAGCTTGCCCCGCAAGGCGACGCGCCCCTCGGCGATGAGGCGCTGGACCTCGGCGCGGGAGTAGCGGTGCAGGCGCGCGGTCAGGAAGGCGTCGAGGCGCCAGCCGTCGTGGAGGTCGGAGACGGTGAAGGGGACGTCGACGTGCGGGGCCTGGGCGCTGGCGGACATCGCGGTCTGCCGCTATTATACCTCCCGTGGCCCGACCCGAATCCGGCGACGACTACGAAAAGGTGTTCACCGAGGGCTACCTCTTCCACACCGACGAGAAGGAGGTGCTCGCGGGCGTCCTGCGCCAGCTCCTTGCCGGCCGCCGCTTCGCCTCGGCGCTGGACGTGGGCCCCGGCGACGGGACCATGGCCGCCATCCTGGCCGAGCACGCGGACCGGCTGACGGCCGTGGAGCCCCAGGCCGGCTTCGCGCGCAAGCTGCGGCGGCGCATCCCCCGGGTCAAGATCGCCGGCTCGCTCATCCAGGACGTCTCCTTCCGGAAGGCGTCCTTCGACCTGATCCTGGCTTCGCACATGCTCTACTACATCCCCCTCGACGGCTGGGACACGCTCCTGGAGCGGCTCCTTTCCTGGCTCAAACCCGGCGGGCTGCTGCTCGTCGTGATGAGCGCCGGCGACTCGGACTGGTTCCGCAGCGTGAGCGAGCTCTCGCGGCGTCTTGGGCTCGCGCCCAACTTCTCGTACCTCGCTCCGGAGCACTTCTTCAAGGTCGCCGCCGGCGGCGCCGACCGGATCATCCCCTACGACGCGACCTTCGACTTCAAGGGCTCCTCCAAACAGCTGGAGTATTTCCTCGTCGAGCTCGAGCTCCTGGCCCCGCGCCGGCTCCTGTCCGCCGAGCAGAAGCGGCTGGTCGCGCGGTACGTGCGCGAAAAGCGCGGCGCCCGGGGGCACTTCATCCTGAAGAACCGCTACCTCGTGGGCGTCTGGTCCGCCCCGACCGGGCCCAGCCGCCGCTAGGCCCAAAGGCGGCCGCCGCCTTCCCTCCGAGGCCCATCTGCGTCGAGCCCTCTATTTATAAAATGCCTGGCACGATGAAGAGGCTTCTGGCGTCCGCGCTCGCCGCCATCCTGGCCGCCCAGCCGGCGCTCGCGGCCTCCACGCTCGCGGCCTCCCGCGCGCGGGGCGCAGTTTCCTCCCCGGCCGCCCTCGCGGGCTCGCTCCAACTCGGCGCGCAGGCTCCGCTCGAACTGTCCGTATCCCTCGACGTCCCGCCCGCATCGACTCTCGGCGTCGAGGCGCCGCCCTCTCATTCCGCCGTGAGCGAGGCTGCCGCACCCGCTGCCGAGGCGACGAGCGCGGGCGCGATCGGAGCGTCCGCCGCCCCGGCTCCCGAACGCATTCCCAATAGCGGGACCGGGACCGGCGCGCTGCCGCGCGCCGAGCGCGAACGTCCGGAGACCGCTCTGAGCGTCCTCGAGAAGACCGTCGCCGCGGGGCAGGCCCGCGGCGCCGTCCAAGAAGCCTCTCTTCGGACGCTCTACGAAGGACGGCGCTCCCGCGACGAGGACTCCTCCGACGCGCCGGTCGCGGCCGCCCGGCGCCCAGCCTCCTTGCTTCGCGCCGGCTCGCTCGCGGCCGCGGGCCTCCTCGCCGCCGCCCCGCCGCTTTTGGCCGCCGACGCCTCGGCGGCCGGCCATCCCGCCCCCGTCGGCGCCGCGTTCCTCGTCGCCGGCGCCGCCGCGGCGCTGGCCTATCTCGCGCGCACCGTCGCGCCGCCGCTGCTTCGCGAGCTCCGGACCGCGCCGCCGCGCGCCGCGGCCGGCCGTCTAGCGCTCGCGAACGTCGCCTTGCTCGCCGGAGTGGCGCTGGCGCTTCTCCAGCCCACCGCCGCCCTGGCGGTCGCCTTGGCGGCGCTTTCCGCGCTCGCCTTTCACGCCGCGCCGAGCCTCCAGGGCAAGCTCCTGAGCGCCGCGCTCTGGTCCTCGCTGGGCGGGCTGGGCTACTGGGCCGCGTCCTTGGCCGCCGGCGGGCCGCTGGCGCTCCTGCCCGCCGCCATCGGCGCCGCCGCCGCGCTCGCCGTCCTCGACGGGTCCCTGCT
>DATLOS010000301.1:0-8493 GCA_035536155.1 Elusimicrobiota bacterium | reverse complement strand
GCCGTGTGGTACACGCCCTCTTGCCGCCCTTCGGGGAAGTAGTTGGGGATGAGGCCGTCGCGCGCGTGGCGCGCGAAGGTCCGCAGGATGTAGCCCGCCTCGACCTGGCGCCCGGTGAGCAAGGTCAGGCCCTCCAGGCTGATCATGGTGTCGCGGCCCCAGTCGGTGAACCACGGATAGCCCGCGATCACCGAGCGGGTGTCGTCGCCCGCGGCGCGGGTGCGGGCCGCGTCGATGACCCGCATGTTCGGGGTGATCACGAACTGGTCCGCCGCCAAGACCAGCTGCGACGCGGGGCCGGAGCGGGCCGCGGGATGGGCCTGGGCCAGCAGGCGCTCCCGGCGCGCGTGCTCGACCGCGAAGGCGCTCTCCGGGTCCATCGCCTCGAGGATCTCCCAGGGCTCCGTGGAGGCGCACAGGGAGGCCTCGCCGCCGGGCCGCAGCGCGGCGCGGGCATAGCCCGGGCTCCAGAGGGTCCCGCGGGCGTCGTAGCCCCGGCTGTGCTCCAGGCGATAGAAGACCTCGCGGAAGCGCCCGCCGTCGAGGAGGAAGGAGGCGTCGTCGCCGTAGACGAGGAGGCGCAAAGCGGGCAGCTCCGGCTCCCCGCGGAGCTCGATGCGGGCGCCGAAGGTGCTGACCTGGTAGGGCCGCGGCAGCTCGGTGTCGACGCGGCTCTCGTGGCGCCGGAAGTGGAAGGAGGGGCGCACCCGCAGGCGCACGCTCTCCGGGCCGGCCAGAAGCCGGTAGCGCAGGTACACCGTGTTCTGGAGGTGGGGCAGGACGAGGGCGCGCTCCAAGGTAAAGCCCGCGGCCTGGTAGCGCCACACCGGGAGGCCGTGCTCGAGGCGAAAGCCCGCGAAGGTGCCCGCGCCGTAGTACTCGAGGCGATCCTCGGAGAGCTCGTCGCCTCCCAGCCGGATCACGCCGCCGTCCGGGCGCACCAGCTCCTCGGCCACGTGGTTGAGCATCATCATGCGGCCGAGCGGCGCGGGCAGCGCGGCCACCAACAGCCCGTGGAAGCGGCGGGTGCAGACGCCGGCGATGGTCCCGGCCGCGTAGCCGCCCAGGCCGTTGGTCGCGAGCCACTCGCGCGTCACCAGGCTCTCGTGCTCTTTCATGGCGCTCCCGCGCTCAGCACCGCCGCGCAGCCGCCGCTCAGGCGCCAGCGGCCGGCGGCATCCTCGGGAGGCCGCCAGCCGAAGCCCCCGTAGGCGGGGTCCTCGCTGCACCAGAGCGCGCGCCAGGCGCGGCCGGCGGGCGGCGCCAGGAGCGGCTCCGGGACGGGCTCGAGCTCGAGATCCGCGCCCAGGTTGAGGAGGAGGAGGCGGTCGTCGCCGCCGGAGCCGAAGAAGCGCAGGACGAGCGCACGCGGACCCAGCACGGCGCCGTCCAGAAGGTCGGCGCGCTGGGCGGCGAAGACCGGGTCCTCCCGGCGCAGGCGCAGCAGGTCGCGATGGAGGGCGAGCCAGGGGCCGCTCCTCGCGCGCTCCGACCAGTCCAGCCGGCAGGCCTCGAAGGTCGCGGGGTCGCCGGGGTCGGGAAAGACCCGGTCGAGGCTCTCGGCGGCGGTCGCGAACTGGGCCAGCTGCGCTCGCCTGCCGGCGCGGACCTTGTCTCCGAGCTCTCCCCGGTGGTCGGCGAAATAGCGGAACGGCGTCGACGAGCCCCACTCCTGGCCCTGGAAGAGCATCGGCGTGGCCGGGGCCAGGAGGAAGAGGGCGGTCATCGCGCGCCAGTCGCCGGGGCGCGAGGCCAGCCGGGGACGCCCCATGGGCAGATTGGCGAGCTGGTCGTGGTTCTCCAGGCTGGCCACGAACGCGGCGGCGGGGACGTCGAGGGCGGGCTCGCCCCGGCGCCGGTCCTGCCAGCCGTAGCGCTGGCCTTGGTACAGGAATCCGCGCTTGGCCAGCGAGATCAGCTCCTGCGGCTCGCCCCGGTAGTCGAGGACGTAGGCCTCGCGCCGCCCGGTGAGGGCCGCCGCCGCGCTGTGGTGAAAGTCGTCGTTCCACAGCGCGTCCAGGCCGAGCCCTCCCTGCGAGGGCGGCCGGAGCATGGACGCGCGCTGCGGCTCGTTCTCGGCGAGCACGAGGACGTCGCGGCCCGCGGCGGCGGCCCGGGCGCTGCGCGCGATCAGCGCGACGACGTGCTCCGGAGAGTCGTCCACGATCGCGTGCGTGGCGTCGAGGCGAAGGCCGTCGAGGTGGAACTCCGAGACCCAGTACGCGGCGTTCTCCGCGGCGAAGGCCCGCACCGGTCCCGAGCCCTTCCCGTCGTAGTTCACGGCGTCGCCCCACTCCGTCGCGCGCCCGCCGCCGCGGTAGCCCGCGGAGAAGCGGTCGACGAAGCAGCCGTCGGGGCCGAAGTGGTTGTAGACGACGTCGAGGACGACCCCGACGCCCAGGGCATGGGCGGCGTCGACGAAGGCCCGGAAGTCGTCGGGGCTCCCATAGAGGCGCGAGGGCGCGAAAAGGTCGACGCCGTCGTAGCCCCAGCCGAAGCGCCCCGGGAAGTCCGCGACCGGCAGGAGCTCGACGCAGGTCGCGCCGATCTCCCGCACCTCGGGCAGCCGCCGGGCGGCCCCCGCCCACGTCCCTTCGGGGGAGAAGGTGCCGACGTGGAGCTCGTAGAGCACCTGGCCGCGGAGCCGGATGCCGCGCCAGCCGTCGTCGCTCCAGCGGAAGGCGCCGGGATCGATCACTTGGGACGGGCCGAGCGGGCCGTCGGGCTGGAAGCGGGAGGCGGGGTCGGGGAACGGGCCTTCTCCGTCCAGGCGGAAGCGGTAGAGGGAGCCGGGCGCGGCTTCGAGAACGGACGCGGACCAGTAGCCGTCCGCCTCGGCGCGGAGCGGCCGGACGGCGGGCGACGGGCCCTCCAGGACCAGCTCGACCCGCCGCGGCTTCGGAGCCCACACCCGGAAGTGGACGCCCGCCTCGGGGAGCGGCTCCGCGCCGATGGAGAGCAGCCGCCGGGCCGCCGTCGGGGTCACCGGGCGGAGCGGCGCAGGAGGCGGTCCAGCGCGGGTACGTGGGCCCGGGTCCGGGGCAGGAGCTCGGTCAGGATCAGGCGCTTGGCTCCGGAATCCAGCGCCTGGTCGGCCAGAGCCTCCTCGTAATCGCTGGCGCCCTGCTCCTCGCCTTCCTTGAGCGCCCGTATCGCCGCGTCCTCGCCCAGGGCGACGCTGACGCCCTCCACGGCCCGGGACCATATCCCGCGCAGGCCGGAGCTCTTGGGGGGCTTGCCGCCCAGCTCCGCGAGCTTGTCCCGCAGCGCGTGGATCGCCTCGCCGTGCTCCTCCTGGATGCGCCGCAGCTCCGCGGCGCGCGGGTCCTCTCCGGAGCGGGCTTGGCTCGCGACGAGCTTTCGCAGCGCCTGGCCGTAGGTCTCCGCGGCGGCCAGCTCGCCCCGGATCAGCGACGGCAGGTTTCCCGAGATCTTCGCGGTCTTCATGGCTCTTCCTCCTGACGGCACTCGCGCCATTATAGGGCCGGCCTCGACGGGCGGACCATGGACGGCGGGTGATGGTTTCGTGGCTACGGCCGCAGGACCACCTTCATGCACTGCTCCAGCTTGTCGTTGAAGGCGCGGTAGGCCCGAGGCGCCTCGGAGAGCGGCAGGCGGTGGGTCACGATGTCGTCGGCCCGCATCTTTCCGTCGCAGACCAGCTCGAGCAGCTGGTCGATGCAGGCGTGCGGGAGAGCCTGCCCCGCGCGCAGGCGCAGGCCCTTCTCGAAGACCTCTCCCAGGGGGAAGTCGGCGTCGGCGCCGTAGACGCCGATCGCGCAAACGGCGCCGCCGCGCCGGGCCGCTCGAATGGCGGCGCGCAGCGCGCGGATGCTGCCCACCTGCGCCGTGAGGATGTTCTTGGCCGACTCGAGCCAGCCGTGCTGGGCCTCCATGCCGACCGCGTCGATGCAGGCGTCGGCGCCGCGGCCCGCCGTGAGCTGGCGGATCGCCTCCACCGGGTCCACGCGGGACGCGTCCACGGTGTCCGAGCCGCACAGGCGCTTCGCGAAGGCGAGGCGGTAGGGCAGGATGTCCACCGCGATCACCCGCCGGGCGCCGTGCAGCCACGCGGCCCGCTGCGCCATCAGGCCGACCGGCCCGCAGCCGAACACGGCCACCGTGTCCCCGCCGGAGACCCCGCACCATTCCACGGCGCTCCAGCCGGTCGGGATGATGTCGCTGAGGAAGAGGGCGCGCTCGTCCGAGAGCCCCTCGGGGACCTTGCGGGGCCCGTAGTCGGCGAAGGGCACGCGCACGTAGTCGGCCTGCCCGCCGGCGTAGCCTCCGTAGAGCTCGGTGTAGCCGAAGAGGCCGCCGCCTTTCTGGGTCGGGCTTCCGTCGGGGCCGTAGTGCTTCGGGTTCGACTGCTCGCAGTGGGTCTGGAGGTCCCGCCGGCAGAACCAGCAGACGCCGCAGGCGATGGGGAAGGGCACCACCACCCGGTCCCCGCGCCGCAGGTTCGAGACGCGCGGCCCGACCTCCTCCACCACGCCCATGAACTCGTGCCCCAGGATCATCGGGGCGGGCTGGGGAAGGTAGCCGTTATAGATGTGCAGGTCCGAGCCGCAGATGGAGGCCGCCGTCACCCGCAGGACGGCGTCGCGCACGTGCTGGATCCGGGGATCGGGCACCTCCTCCACCCGGACGTCCTTCGGCTTGTGGAACACCAGCGCCTTCATATCGGCCTCCCGGGCGCTCAGCCCGCCTTTTCGCGCGCCTTCTCGCGAATCTCCCGAGCCGCCTCGCGGCCGCCGCGCTTGAGGGCGCCGCCCACTCCGCCGGCCACGGTCGCGATCTTGAGCCGCGTCGGGACCTTCTCCAAGACCTTGGCCGCGGCGCCCTTGCCGTCGCCGGGAGAGCGCCGGCCCCGGAGGCCGGCGAGGAGGCCCAGCGCCGCTCCCTCGGCCAAGCCCCCGAGGACCGCCCGCGCGTGCCCTTTGGCGTGGCGGGCCAGCAAGACGAGCCCGAGGAGCATGGAGCCGGCGGCGGCCCCGTACCAGCCGCCCCCGGGCGCGGGCTCCGCGTCGTCCACCGCGCGGGCCGCCATAGAGGCCGCGTTGAGCGGCGTCACGGCGTACACGGCGCCCGGCTTGGGCGGGACGCTCCGCCCGCCGCGCGTCGCCCAGGCGCGGGTGAACTCCGCGCCGAAGAAGAGGATCTGGGACGAGTAGAAGACCCAGAGCAGCACCACGATCAGGGAGCCGGCGGCGCCGTAGGCGGAGGCGGCGCCGCTGCGGCCCAGATAGAGCCCGATGGCGGCCTTGCCCACGGCGAAGAGGAGCGCGGTCGCGAAGCCGCCGACCAGGGCCGAGCTCCAGGGGAGCTCGACGTCGGGCAAGAGCTTGAACACCGACGCGAACAGCGCCCCGATCACCGCCAGCGAGACGGCGAAGTTCACCGCCGCCCACAGGGCCGCGCCGCCGGGAAGGGCTCCCGCCGCCCATTGGCCCGCGGCCGAGAGCGCGGCGCTGACGAGCATCGACACGAGCAGGATGAAGCCGATCACGGCCACCATCGCGAAGGAGAGGAGGCGCTGGCGCAGGAACGCGCTCCACCGAGCCTTTGGGTTCGCGGCGACCTTCCAGATGAGGTTGAGCGACTGCTGGAGCTGCTGGAAGACGCCGGACGCTCCCGCGAGCAAGGCGACGAAGCCCGCGGCCGCCGCGACGACGCCTGCGCGGGGGCGGCTGGACGCCGCCTCGATCATCGACTCGACGGCGGAGGCGCCGCGCTCCCCCAGGAGCCCGCTCAGGGCGTCGAAGACCCGGCCGGCGGCGTCGCCGAAGGCCAGACCGGCCAGCCCGATGGCGATCACGAGCAGCGGGGCTATGGAGAACATCGTGTAGTAGGCGAGGGCGGCGCCCATCATCGGCGCCTGGTCTTCGGCCATGGACTTCGCCGCCTTCGCGAGCAGCTCGCCGATCGATCGAAGCGATTTCATCGCGCCCTCCCGGGGACAGCAGGCCCCGTCAAGCCAGTATTGGCCCGCCGTCGAGCGGCCGCGATGCGCGCCGCGTAACGGTCTCGCGTCGAGGCTGGGACGCCTACGGCCGCAAGGCGCGCTTCGCGTTCCGTCGGAACGCTTTCGAGAGGGAATCGACGAGCTCCTCGGCGGCCTTTTGGGCGGTGAGGCGCAGGCGCACCGCCTTCTCCTTGCGCCGCTCCTCGGGAAGTTCCTTGAGGGCGCGCCGATTGATCCGCGCCAGGGCGGTCTTGGACCATATCCGCGCGCCGTCGGCGCCGCTGCGGAGCTCCCCATCGAGGATCACGGGAGTGAACACCCGGTTGAACACGAAGGCGCCGCCGCCCCAGGTGAGGCTCTCCTGGGCGACCTCCTCGACCGCGATGCCCAAGCCGGCCCAGGGGCCGCCGACCTGGGCCAGCAGCGCGCCCTGTACCGCGCCCTCCACGACGCCCGAGCCGATGAGCCAGAAAAGCCACGAGCGCTTCACCTTTCCGTAGCCGCCCACGTCCACCTGGAGCGCCGCCTGGCCGCCCGCGGCCGTCGAGGCCACGACCTCGAACTCCGGATGACGGGCGAGCTCGCCCGCCAAGGCCTCGTGCACTTCCCGGCTCACGCGCCCGGGGTCCTCGACTCTTACCGAGCAGCTCGTGGGCAGAAGGGCGAGGCGCATGCGGCGCTCGGGCTCGACGCGGACGCCGTGCTCGGCCCAAGCGGCGCAGCCGGCCGAGGCGACGCAGGCGGCCAAGAGCGCTCCATGGATCTTCATCCGCCGAGTGCGATTTAGCGCGGAGCGGGCGCCGCGGCTGGGCCGCGGCGCCCAGATCCGGGCGCTCTAGTTCACGTTGGCGGGCAGCGTCGGCGGGGCGCTCAGCTCCGAGCGCAGCCGCACGAGGTTGCGGAAGTATTCCTCGACCTTGGGCAGGTCGACGTCGGGGAGGTGGTGGGCGTGCGCGTCCTCGGGGAACTCGCCGGCCTTGACCGCCTTCACGTACCACTGGTAGGCGTTGAGGATGAAGCCCCCGGCGGTCAGGCCTTCGCCCGCGGCGCGGTAGGCCTTGAAGTGCCGCGGCGTCCGGTTGCCGGGCCACTCGTAGAGGTCGAGGAGGTCGTAGCTGATCAGCAGCTGCCCGTCGAGGCCTCGTCCGCCGGCGATCCCCAGGACGGGGATGTCGACGAGCTTCTTGACCCGCTGGGAGACCTCCTCGGTCACCGACTCGAGGAGGATCATGCAGGCGCCGGCCCGCTCGCCCTCGACCACGACCTCGCAGAGCTCGCGCACGCTCTCCGCGGTCTTCCCATAGGTCCGGTAGCCGCCCAGCATCTCGGCCTTGTTGGGGTTGAGTCCCGCGTGCATGATCACGGGGCAGAAGTTCGCGACGGCCGCGATCCGCTCCAGGTACGCCCGGTTGGTCTCGATCTTGACCGCGTTGCAGTCGGTCTCGCGCATGAAGCGGGCGGCGTTCCTCACCGCCTCCTGGTTGGAGACCTCGTAGGAGCCGAGCGGCATGTCGCCTACGACGAAGAGCCGCTTGGTGCCGTTGCGCACGGAGCGGGTGTAGATCAGCATCTCGTCCATGCTCATGCACTTGGTGTTGGGCTCGCCTTGGATCGTCATCGCCGCCGAGTCGCCCACGATGATCATCTCGCCGCCGGCCCGGTCGAAGAGGCGGGCGTGGCAGGCGTCGTAGATGCTCAGCGCCGCGATGGCCTCGCCCTGCGCCTTCATGCGCGAGAGCACCGGCAGCGTGATCCGGTCGTGCAGCAGGGGGATCCCGCCGGGGGGGAACGCCTCGAGGTTGGAATCAGCCATGGTTCTTTCTCCTAGTTCAGGAACAAGCTCCTGATCTCCGCCACGCCGGCCACCCGGACGCGCGCGTCGTGCCCCGGGGGGACGGCGGCGCCGTCGAAGGCCGGGTTCCTCACGCGCACCGTGAGCATGCCCAGCTCATTGGCGCCCTTGAAATCCATGTGGGGGTTGTCCCCGACGTAGGCGGCTCTCTCGGCTTGGACGCCCATCGCCTCAAGGAGGCGCCGGAAGGGGAGCTGGCCCGGCTTGTTCTCCGGTAGTCCGCCGGAGAAGACGACGCGCTCGAAAGCGCCGGCGATGCCGAGGAGCCGGAGCTTGTTCTCCTGCACCGCGCGCATCCCGGAGGTGATCAGGCCGAGGCGGTAGCGCGGCCGGAGCGCCGCGAGGAGCTCGCCCGCGCCCGGGAACAGGCTGAGCTTCGGCCGAACGCCGCGGAACACCGCCAGGAGCGGCTCGAGGTGGACGCGCTCCTCCAGGCCCAATTCGGCCAGGAGATCGTTGAAGACGCGGTGGTAGTGGCGTCCTTTCGTCCGATGGATGCGCCGGATGCGCTCCAGGACCTCCTCGCGGCCGACGCCCGGCGGCCGGGGCACGGCGTAGGACACCGCCTCGAAGGCCGCGGCGAAGTAGGCCCCCTCGTCGTAAAGGGTGTCGTCGAGGTCGAAGGCGACGACCTCGAGGACGGCCGGGACGTCCGAGATCAGTTTGGAAATTGGAA
>DATLOS010000300.1:0-2886 GCA_035536155.1 Elusimicrobiota bacterium | reverse complement strand
ATGTGGCATCTTGCCTTCGGATACTTCGGCGTCGCGATCGGCGCCGGGATGTGCTTGATCGGCGCGGGCTTCGGCATCGCCAAGCTCGCCAGCGCGGCCCTCGAGGGCGCGGCGCGGCAGCCTGAGGCGGCCGGCTCGCTCCAGCTGATGATGATCATCGCGGCGGCCATGATCGAAGGTCTCGGCCTTTTCGCGCTCGTCATCGCGTTCCAGGCCGTCGGCGCCCTGAACAAGGGCGTGCCGGTCGCGGGCTCTTCCGCCCCGGCCGCGGTCGAGGCGCACCACTAACAGCACAAGCCCTGCCCGGCTCCGGCCGGGCAGGCACGATTTAGGACGCACGCGGAGGACGCAGCGCATGGATACGCTACTCAACCCGGAATCGGGACTCATCATCTGGACCATCATCTCCTTCTTGGTCCTGGTGGGCATCCTCAAGGCTTTCGCCTGGGGCCCGCTCCTGCACGCCATCGAGGCGCGCGAGGAAGGCATGCGCCGCGAGCGCGAGGCCGCGGAGAAGGCCCGCCAGGAAGCCGAGCGCATCCAGAAGGAGCTCGCCGACCAGTTCGCCGCCATCGACGCGAAGGGCAAGGAGCTCCTGTCCCAGGCCGGCAAGGAGGGCGAGGCCCTGCGCGCGAAGATCCGCGCGGTGGCGGAGGAGGAGGCGCAGGCCATCTCCGAGAAGACCCGCGCCCAGCTCGAGGAGGAGAAGCGCCGCCTGATCGCCGAGCTCCGCAAGGAGGTCGCCGGCCTCTCCGTGCTGGCCGCGGAGCGGCTCATCCACAAGAGCATCGACGCGGGCGTGAAGAAGAGCGTCATGGACGAGTTCCTCAAGGACCTCTCCGCCAAGGAGACGAAGAACTGATGCAGATCTCCGACCGGGTCCTCTCCCGCCGCTACGCGAAGGCCCTCTACGCCAGCGCCGAGGCGCACGGCGAGCAGGAGCGCGTGAGCGCCGAGCTCTCGAAGGTCTACCGGGCGCTGCTCGACCGCATGCCCGTCTTGAAGCACCCCGGCGTGTCCGCCGCGGAGAAGAAGGCGCTGGTGCGGCGGGTGGCGGGCGACGGCGCCGGGCCCCGGCTGGTGCGCTTCTTGGATCTCCTCATCGACAAGAAGCGCATCGCGCTGCTGCCGACGCTGGCCCAGGATTTCGCCGCCGTGTTCGACGAGCGGCGCGGGATCGTGAACGCGGTCGTGCGCGCGGCGGCCGAGCTCTCCGCGGCGGAGACCGAGGCTTTGAAGGCCTCGCTTTCCAAGGTGTCGGGGCGCACGGTGCGGCTGGACGTGAAGACGGCCCCGGACCTCCTGGCGGGCGCGGTGGTGCGCATGGGAGACTGGGTTTTCGACGGGAGCCTCAAGGGGCGGCTCAAGCGCCTCGGCTCCGAGCTGGCGAATTGAACGGGATTTCGATCAACGCATAGAAGAGGGGAAAACGCATGGCCATCCGACCGGAAGAGATCACGGGAGTCATCCAGAAGCAGCTCGAGGACTTCGAGGGCAAGACCGAGGTCAAGGAGGAGGGCTTCGTCCTCCAGGTGGGCGACGGCATCGCCCGCGTCTACGGCCTGGAGAACGCCATGGCCGGCGAGCTCCTGGAGCTGCCGCACGGCGTCTACGGGATGGTGCTCAACCTCGAGAAGGAGAACGTCGGCTGCGTGCTCCTCGGCGAGGACAACGTCATCCGCGAGGGCGACCCGGTCAAGCGCACCGGCCGCGTCATGGACGTGCCCGTGGGCGACGCCCTGATCGGCCGCGTCGTGAACCCCCTCGGCCAGCCCATCGACGGCAAGGGGCCCATCAAGACCAGCAAGCGCCGCTCCCTCGAGGTCATCGCCCCGGGCGTGGTCGCGCGCCAGCCCGTGAAGATCCCGCTCCAGACCGGCATCAAGGCCATCGACGCCATGATCCCGATCGGCCGCGGCCAGCGCGAGCTCATCATCGGCGACCGCCAGACCGGCAAGACCGCCGTCGCCATCGACACCATCATCAACCAGAAGAACTCGCCGAACCGGCCCATCTGCATCTACGTCGCGATCGGCCAGAAGCGCTCCACCGTGGCCAACGTGGTGAAGATCCTCGAGGACCACGGCGCGATGGAGTACTCGATCGTGGTGAGCGCCTCGGCCTCCGAGCCGGCGCCGCTCCTCTACATCGCCCCCTACGCGGGCTGCGCGATGGGCGAGGAGTTCATGTGGGGCGGCAAGGACGTCCTGGTCATCTACGACGACCTCTCCAAGCACGCGCAGGCCTACCGCCAGCTCTCGCTTCTGCTGCGCCGCCCGCCGGGCCGCGAGGCGTACCCCGGCGACGTGTTCTACCTGCACTCCCGCCTGCTCGAGCGCGCCTGCAAGCTCTCCGAGAAGAACGGGTCGGGCTCGCTCACCGCGCTGCCCATCATCGAGACGCAGGCCGGCGACGTATCGGCCTTCATCCCGACGAACGTCATCTCCATCACCGACGGCCAGATCTACCTCGAGTCGAACCTGTTCTACTCGGGCATCCGCCCCGCCGTCAACGTCGGCCTCTCCGTGTCGCGCGTCGGCGGCGCGGCGCAGACGAAGGCCATGAAGGGCGTCGCCGGCCGCCTGCGCCTCGACATGGCGCAGTACAACGCGCTGGCGGCGTTCGCGCAGTTCGGCTCCGAGCTCGACGCGTCCTCGCAGAAGCAGCTGGCGCGCGGCGAGCGCCTCGTCGAGATCCTCAAGCAGGGCCAGTACGTGCCGCTGCCCGTCGAGCGCCAGGTCCTCGTGATCTTCGCCGGCACCAACGGGTTCATCGACGGCCTGCCCATCGATGCCCTGGGCCGGTACGAGCGCGAGCTGTACGCCTTCGTCGACAGCCGCCACGGCGGTCTGTGGCAGGACCTGCGCGAGAAGGGCGGGAGCGGCA
>DATLOS010000299.1:0-4695 GCA_035536155.1 Elusimicrobiota bacterium | reverse complement strand
GCTGCAGGTTCGAGGCGTCCACGGCGTCGAAGTCGGCCAGGCCGAGCGTCCCGACCCCCGCCGCCGCGAGGTAGAGGGAGACCGGGGCGCCGAGCCCGCCGGCGCCGACGCAGAGCACCTTCGCGGCCTTGAGCTTCTTCTGCCCCTCGAGGCCCACCTCGGGTAGGATGAGGTGGCGCCCGTAGCGCGCGAGCTCCTCTTTTGAAAGCTCGCTCACGGACGCCTCCCGCGCTCGAAGAGGGCCACGGCCTCGATGTGGGAGGTCTGCGGGAAGAGGTCGACCGGCTGCACCTTCTTGAGGACGTAGCCGACCGCGGCCAGGACGCCCGCGTCGCGGGCCAGGGTCGGCGGGTTGCAGGAGACGTAGACCACGCGGCGCACGGCCGGCGAGCTGAAGGCGCGCAGGACCGTCTCCTCGCAGCCGGCGCGGGGCGGGTCGACGACCGCCGCGCAGGTGCCCGGCTCGAAGGGGTCGAACTCGCGCCGCAGCTTGGCGGTCATGGACTCGGCCGTGCCCGCGACGAAGCGCGCGTTCTTGACGTTGTTGAGGCGTGCGTTCTCCCAGGCGTCCTCCACGGCCTGCCGGTTCTCCTCGACGCCCAGGACCTTCCGGCACGCCGGGGCGAGCCAGAGCGCGATGGAGCCCACGCCGCAGTAGAGGTCGAGGAGGAGGTCGGGCCGGAAGCCGTCCTCGCCCAGGAAATCGGCGACGGCTTTATAGAGGACCTCGCAGGCCGGCGTGTTGACCTGGAGGAACGCGGAGGGGGAAAAGCGCAGCGTGAGCTTGCCCAGGCGCTCCTGCATGCGCGCGTGCCCGCGCAGCAGCTTCCAGGTCGGGCCGAGGACGACCGAGGTCTTGAGCGGCTGGACGTTGTGGAAGACGCTGGCCAGCTCGGGGAAGGCCTCGACCATGGCGGAGAGGAAGCGCTCCCGTCCGGGGAAGTCCTCGGTCTTGCTCACCACCGCGGCCAGGGCCTTGCCGTCGGCGTTGGTGCGCACGAGAAGGTGCCTCAGCCAGCCGCGGTCGGAGCTCTCGTCGTAGACGCTCCAGCGCAGGGCCGCGGCCAGCTCCTTGACCTTGCGCACGACCCGCACCGAGAGCTCGGGCTGGACCGGGCAGTCGTCGAAGTCCGCGATCTGGTGCGAACCGGGAGAGTAGAAGCCGGCCTGCACCCCGTCGCCGACCTTGGCGAAGGGGACCTGGACCTTGTTGCGGTAGCGCCAGGCGGCGGGAGAGGCGAGCGTCGCGGCGACGGGCACGCCGCGGAGCTTGCCGATGCGCTCGAGGCAGTCGAGGATCAGGTCGCGCTTGGCCGCGAGCTGGGTCTCGGCCGAGAGGTGCTGCCAGTCGCAGCCGCCGCAAACCACGGCGGGGCGCGGCTCGTCGCCGGGAGGACGGTAATGGAGAGGGCACGGCGGGACGATCCGCCCCGGGCCGGGCTCGAGGACCTTGACGATGCGCCCGAGGGCGTAGCCTTCCTTCACCCGGTCGAGCGCGACCTGCAGGCGGTCGCCGGGCGCGGCGTGGGGGATGAAGATGATGCGGTTGCCCGAGCGGGCGAGGCCCTTGCCCTCGGGCGCCATCTTCTCGATCGTCAGCTCCACGCGGGCGCCGGGCTTTTCCGTCATGTGGCCATCTTATCAAGTTTGTTAGAATCTCCCCGTGCGGAAGCGGGTTCTCGCGTTGTCGGCCGCCGTCGTTCTGGGCGCCTGCGTGCCTCTTCCGCCCTCGGAGCTCCCTCCCGACCCGGGCTCGGCCGTCACGCGCGCGGTATTTCCCGGCCTCGACCCGGGAGCCAAGACCGTCTCCAGCCTCCACTTCGAGACGCACGCCTACGGCGTCGACGGGGCGCAGAAGACCTCGGAGCTGGCGGAGCAGCTCTACACCAAGGTCATGGGCGACACCGGGCTCTACTCCTTCGTGCCGCGCGGCCTCTACCAGCTCAACGTCTATTCCAACGCCGAGGAGTACTTGAAGAAGAGCGCCATGCCCTCGTGGTCGGGCGGGGTGTCGGCCGGCAACGCGATCTACAGCTACGACAGCCCGCAGCTGCCCGGGGTCCTGGCCCACGAGATGACGCACCTGATCTTCTTCGAATACATGGGCGTCTCGCGCGCCGAGCACCGCTGGGTCAACGAGGGCCTCGCGGTGTACGAGGAGCAGGAGGCGGCTCGCGTGCAGGGGCGCGCGCCGATCAACTTCAACGCGCCCATCCAGCGCCCCCTTCCTTTCGAGCGGATGATCCAGCTCGCCCCGCTCACCGAGGACCAGGCGTCCGCGGCGGCCTGGTACGCCCAGGCGGTGAGCGTGGTCCGCTTCATGGTCGAGCGCGGCGGCCACGTCGGGATGGGGCAGTTCCTCGCCGCCCTGCGCGACGGCCGCACGGCCGACGAGGCGGTGAAGGCGGGATTCCCGGGCGTCTGGGACGGGATGGCCTCTCTCGAGGCGGCCTGGCTCCGGGGATGAGCTCGGACCCCGGGCTCAAGCGCCGCTTCCTGGTCGGGGCCCTGCTCGCGGCCATCCTCCTCCTGCAGCGCACCCTCGATCTGTCGGACTACACCGCCTGGGCATTGTCCTTGCCGGTCGCCTTCTGGTGCGCCCGCCCTTTTCATCGCAACCTCTGGGCCGGCCTGCGCGCGCAGCGGACCGACGCCTACGCGCTCATCGCGCTGAGCGCCTGGGCGGGGTTCCTCTTCAGCACCGTCGCCGTCTTCATGCCCGAGCGCCTGCCCGCGCCGGCCCGGGAGCACCGCCTGCGCGAGCTGGCGGCGCTAGTCGAGCTCTCCTTGCTCGGCGCCTGGCTGGAGCGCCAGCTCCAGCACAAGACCGGCGAGGCGGTGCAGCGCCTCCTGCGGCGCCTGCCCACCACGGCGCGCGCGCGCAGGGGGGGCGCGGACCGCCTCGTGCCCTTGTCCGAGGTCTCGCCCGGCGACCTGGTCGTGGTCGAGGCGGGCGAGCAGGTGCCGCTCGACGCCGAGGTGGCCGAAGGCTCCTCGCAGGTCGAGGAGTCGCTCTGGACCGGCAGCTCGATCCCGGTCGAAAAGTCCGAGGGCAGCCGCGTCCTGGCCGGCGCCATCAACAAGGCCCGTCCTCTTCTGCTGCGGGTGGAGAAAGGCGCCGACGACACCGCGCTGTTTCGCCTGATCGCCTCCGTCCAGGAGGGCATGGCTCTCAAGCGCCCGGGCCTGCGGATCTCGGACGCGATGGCGCGGGCCTTCACGCCGCCGGCGGTGTCGGCCGTGGTGGGGGCGGCCCTGTTCCTCGCCTGGAGCCGGCCGCATCCCCACGCCGCGGCGGCGCTGGCGCTCTCGCTCTCCTACGCGGCGCCTTGGACGCTGGCCTTGGCGGCGCCGCTTTCCTTGTGGAGCGGCATCCGCCGGGCCTCGGCGCTGGGCATCGAGGTGCGCAACCCGGAGATACTGGAGCGGATGCCGCTGCTCGACGCGCTGGTGCTCGACAAGAAGGGCATCCTCACGGTGGGGCGACCGGAGGTCTCGGGGGTCCTCTGCGCCGAGGGCTGGACCGAGGAGGAGCTGCTGCGCACGGCGATGGCGGCCGAGCGCCGCTCCGGGCACCTCTTCGCCGAGGCGCTGCGGCGGCGCGGCCACGGCGAGGACGAGCCGCGCCGGACCGCGGTGCGGCGCTTTCTTCCCTCGCCGGAGTCGGTCGAGACCCATCCCGGCCGGGGCGTGCGCGCCGTCGTCGAGGGACGCCGCGTGCTGGTGGGGAGCCTGCCCTGGCTGCGCGAGAGCGGGATCGAGCCCCCCGAGGACGCGGGGCGGAGCCTGCCCAGCGCGGACTCCTTGGTCGGGGTCGCGGTGGAAGGGGAGTTCGTCGGCGCCGTGGCGTTCGCCGACCTGCCGCGGCCCAGCGTGGGCGAGGAGGTCCGCGAGCTCGCGGCGATGGGCATCGAGCCGGTGCTCGCCTCCGGCGACCGCAACGCCGCCGCGCACCGGGTCGCGGAGGCCGCCGGCATCCGCACCGTCTACGCGGAGGTCTCGGACGAGGACAAGACGCGCATCGTCTCCCAGCTGCAGGCCGCCGGCAAGAAGGTGGCGATGGTGGGCGAGGGCATCCGCGACGCCCCGGCCGTGAGCCGGGCGGACCTCGGCATCGTCCTCGCCGGTCCGCGCGGGTCGCGGACCCACGCCCCCGGCCCGGGCGCCTACGGCGCGGGCATCGACCTGGCGCTCGAGTCGGCCGATCTGGTGCTGCCCCATCGGGACCTGCGCGGCCTGGTCGGCGCCATCCGCCTGAGCGGCCGCATCCGGCGCCTGAGCCGCGAGAACCTCTTCTGGTGCCTCGGCCTCAACGGCCTGCTCATGGGCCGGGCGGTCTTGGCGCCCTTGCTGCCCGGGGGCTGGCCGCCCGCGGGGGCCTGGGCGGTCGCGGGGGCGAGCCTCGTCGCCGTCGCGGCGAACACTTGGAGAATGCGGAGGTATCCTATATGAAGAAGACGCGCGCGGAGCATCGCACCAGCCTGGGCTACACCGGGAGCCAGGCGGTCTCGGGGACGCGGGCCAAGCTGCCCAAGCTCGAGGCCTGGCCGAACCAGCACAAGGGCTACGAGATCCGCATCGAGATCCCGGAGTACACCTCGGTCTGCCCGAAGACCGGCCTGCCGGACTTCGGGACGATCGTCATCGAGTACATGCCCGACCGGCTGTGCGTCGAACTTAAGTCGTTAAAATATT
>DATLOS010000298.1:0-4966 GCA_035536155.1 Elusimicrobiota bacterium | reverse complement strand
AGGAAGGCAAGGTCTTCCAGCACTACGAGGGCTCGAAGAACCCGCCCAAGGAGCTGCTGTGGAGCGGCCAGAACGACCAAGGCGAATGGATCCAGGCCGGCCGCGCCTACTCGCCGGTCTACATGTTCACCGATCCGGGCGGCACGCCGTTCACCCGCGTCGGAACGCCGCTGCGCTACAAGGGCATCGTGCACCAGGAGCGCGACGGCATCCACATCACCTTGGACTCGGCCGAGCTCTGGGGCCGCGCCAAGGCCAACCAGGACCTCACCACGGAAGGCGTCGCCCTGATGCGCTCGGCCGCGGACCTCATCAAGCGGCGCTTCACCGGCTTGCCCTTGCGGGTGGAGGCCTACGCGGCCTCGAAGGAGCTGGCCGACCGTCAGGCGGCGGCCGCCTCCGACTACCTCCTCAAGGAGCTCATGCTCCTGCCGCAGGACCTCTCGACGGACTCCCTGCGCACGCCGTTCTCGGACCAGCGCACGGAGATCGTCCTGGTCAATCGCTAGTGATCCGCGCCGCTCTCGCGGCGCTCGTGATCGGCGCCGCACCCCGTACGGGTGCGGCCGGGGTGGACGCCGAGGTCTTCGCGCTCGGAGACACCGGCTGGAGCATCGCCTCGCCGGCGGGATTTCCGGCCGCCTCCCGGACCGCCTCGGGACACGCCCTGGCCTGGACCAGCGAGCAGAGCGCGCCGGCGCCGGGCCAGCCGGAAGGCGTGCTCTGGTCCCAGGAGGAGGAGATCCGGGTCGCCGTCCTCCGCGGCCTGCGCTGGAGCACGGGCCAGCCTTCTCCGGTCCCCTGCCGGGCGGGGATGCGGCCTTCCGGAGCGGGGACGCAGGGCGAGAACTCCGGCCAGCCCACTTTCGACTTCTCCTGCGCCGCCGAGAGCATGGGCCGGGAGCTCTCCCGGGAGCACCTCTTGCTCATCCCCGGCCGGCGGCCTCCGGAATGGCGAGGCATACACCTGCGCTACTTCCGCCGCGTCCGGGGCGCGCCGCCGGCGGGCCTGGGCGAGGCCGGCGAGAAGGCCTTCCGCGGCATGCGCGCCTCGCTGGGGCCGGTCCCGGCGGGGGCGCGTCCCGCGCCAGCGCAGGGCGCCGGGGCGGCGGGCTCCGATTCGGGCAAGGTCCCGCTGCTGCGCTAGGCGCATGAGCCTGCTCCTGGCCGTCCTGGGAACGCTCGCCCCAGCCGCCTGGGCGGTGGACGGCGGCCCGGTGGAGCGCCAAGCGGAGGCCGCCTATTCCATCGCCATCGGAGACAGCGGCTGGCGGGCGGCTCCGCCCCTCGGCTTTCCGGCAGCGCCGACGGTCATGCCCGGCCGCTCCTGGACCTGGAGCCGCCAGAAGCGCAAGAGCGTCCCCGGGCACCCGGACGCCCTCCAGTGGGTCCTCGAGGAGCGCGTCGACCTCTTCTATCTGAGCAATCTCAAGTGGGCGCCCGGCCGCCCTTCTCCCGTGCCCTGCCTGCCGCGGATGCGCGTCGCTCGTCCTCCCGTCGAGGGACGCAGCTTCGGCCGCTCCACCTTCAACTTCACCTGTTCCGACGAGGCTCCCCTGCAGCACTTCTCCCGGGACTACGTCGTCATGCTTCCCGGTCCGGACCCGCGCGGGAAGGACTGGAGGGCGCTCCACCTGCGCTACTTCAGGAACGTGACGGGCTCGGCGCCTGGAGCGGACGCGCAGGGCCTCGAGTCCTTCCGGTCCATGCAGGCCACCCTGTCCCCGATCGATCTTCCGGACCCGAAGCGCGCCCCGAACGCGCTTACCGACGACGGGACGGTCCCGCTCCTGCGTTAGCCCCGGCTCTAGCCAAGCCTCCGGCAAAATCGCTAAAATTGAGGTAGTTCCGTCGCATCCGCAAGGAGGATCTCATGGCGATCAAGGTCGGCATCAACGGTTTCGGACGCATCGGGCGGCTGGTCCTTCGGGCCGGCGCGAAGAACCCCAAGCTCGAGTTCGTGGCGGTCAACGACCTGACCGACGCGGCGACCCTCGCCCACCTCTTCAAGTACGACTCCACCTTCGGCGTCTACCCCGGCACCGTCGAGGCCCAGGGCAACGACCTGATCATCGACGGCCGCAAGGTCCGCGTGGTGGCCGAGAAGGAGCCGGCGAAGCTCCCCTGGGGCCAGCTGGGCGCCGACTTGGTCATCGAGTCTACCGGCCGCTTCACCGAGGCCGCCAAGGCCCGCGGCCACATCGAGGCGGGCGCGAAGAAGGTCATCATCTCGGCTCCGGCCTCCGGCGAGGACATCACGGTCTGCATGGGCATCAACGAGGGTCTCATCGACCTCGAGAAGCACAGCATCATCTCGAACGCCTCCTGCACCACGAACTGCCTAGCCCCGATCGCCAAGACCCTGAACCAGAACTTCAAGGTGAAGTCCGGCCTCATGACCACGGTCCACGCCTACACCAACGACCAGGTCATCCTGGACTTCGCGCACAAGGACCTGCGCCGCGGCCGCGCGGCGGCGCTGAGCATGATCCCCAGCTCGACCGGCGCCGCGAAGGCCATCGGCCTCGTGGTCCCCGAGCTCAAGGGCAAGCTCTCCGGCATCGCGGTGCGCGTGCCCACCCCGGACGTCTCCCTCGTCGACCTCACGGTCGTCGTGGAGAAGGCGACCTCCAAGGAAGAGGTCAATGAGGTCTTCAAGAAGGCGGCGGCGAGCGGCCCGATGAAGGGCTACCTGCAGTATCTCGAGGCGCCCCTCGTCTCCCGCGACTTCACCGGCAACCCGGCCTCCAGCGTCTTCGACTCCACGCTCACCGACGTCATGGACAAGAACCTGGTCAAGGTCTTCAGCTGGTACGACAACGAGTGGGGCTACTCCAACCGCGTCGTCGACCTCGCCGCCTACGTGGGCGAGAGGATGAAGGTCCCGGCCAAGGCGTAAGGCCGTGGGCCTGAAGAAGGCCGCCGCCGTCATCGGCGTGCCCATGGACTTCGGCGCGAGCAAGAAGGGCGCCGACGCGGGCCCGGAGGCGATCCGCCGCACCGACCTGATCGCGAAGATCAAGGCCCTGGGCTGGAGCGCCTCCGACCGGGGGGACATCCCCGTCCCGGAGCGCCCCAAGTCCGCGGGAGAGCCCAAGGCCAGGTTCCTCGCGCCCATCCTCAAGGTCTGCTCCGCCTTGGCGGCGGAGACGCAGAAGGCGCACAAGGCGGGGGAGCTCCCCATCGTCCTGGGCGGCGACCACGCCCTGGGCCTGGGCTCGGTGGCCGGCGCCTCGCGCCACTACGCCTCCCAGGGCAAGTCGATCGGCCTCCTCTGGGTCGACGCTCACGGGGACATGAACACCCCGGCGACCTCTCCGACGGGCAACGTCCACGGCATGCCGCTCGCGGCCCTCGTCGGGATGGGCGACAAGCGCATGACCGGCCTGGGCGGCCCCGGCCCCAAGGTCCGGCCGCGCAACGTCTGCCTCATCGGCAGCCGCGACTTGGACGCGGCCGAGCGCAAGAACATCCGCGAGTCGGGCGTGAACATCTTCACCATGAAGGACATCGACGTGCGCGGCATGGCCAGCGTGGTCGAGGAGGCCTTGGAGCTCGCCGGGCGCGACGCGGAGAGGATCCACGTCAGCTTCGACATCGACGCCGTCGACCCGGCCATCGCCCAAGGCACCGGGACGCACTCGCGCGGCGGCCTGACCTACCGCGAGTCCCATCTTTTGATGGAGATGGTGGCGGACTCCCATCTTTTGAGCTCTCTCGACATGGTCGAGGTGAACCCTTTGGAGGACGTGCACAACAACACCGCGGAGCTGGCCTGCGAGCTCATCCAGTCGGCTTTGGGAAAGAGGATCTACTGATGACCACGGACAACGCGACCTTGAAGCTCCAGCGCCTGCAGGACATGGACGTGAAGGGCAAGCGCGTGCTGGCGCGCGTCGACTACAACGTGCCCTTGAAGGACGGCAAGGTGACCGACGCCACCCGCATCCGCGAGACCCTGCCGACCTTGAAGCTCCTGCGCGACGCCGGCGCCAAGGTCGTCTTGATCGCGCACCTCGGCCGGCCCAAGGGCAAGCCCGAGGCCAAGTACAGCCTCGATCCCGCGGCCCAGGAGCTCGCCAAGCTCTTGGGCGCCCCGGTGCGCTTCGCCCCCGACTGCGTCGGCCCGGCCGCCGAAGCCGTCGTCGCCGGCCTCAAGCCCGGGGACGTCGCGCTCCTCGAGAACCTGCGCTTCCACGCCGAGGAGGAGGGCAACGACCCGGCTTTCGCGAAGAGCCTGGCCAAGCTCGGGGACGTCTTCATCCAGGACGCCTTCGGGGCCCTTCACCGCGCCCACGCCTCGACGGCGGGGGTCACGAAATACCTGCCGGGCGGGATCGGCCTCCTCGTCCAGCGCGAGCTCGAGTTCTTGGACCGGGCGATGGGCAACCCCGAGCGCCCCTTCTTGGCGATCCTCGGCGGGGCCAAGGTCTCGGACAAGCTGGCGGTGACCTTGCGCCTCCTCGACCGGGTGAACGCCATCCTCATCGGCGGCGGCATGGCCTACACCTTCCTGGCCGCGCAGGGCGTGTCCATCGGCAAGTCGCTCCTCGAGAAGGACCGCGTCGACGACGCCAAGCGCGCCATCGAGAAGGCCTGCGCGAAGGGCGTCGAGATCCTCCTGCCCGCCGACCACTTGATCGTCCCCGAGGTGAAGGAGACGGCGCCCGTCTCCTTCTCGCAGGGCATGGCGGTGCCGGAGGGGATGATCGGCGTCGACATCGGGCCGCGCACGATCGAGCTCTTCTGCGGCCGGATCGCCCAGTCGAGGACGATCTTCTGGAACGGCCCCATGGGCATCTTCGAGATGGCGCCCTTCTCGAAGGGCAGCTTCAAGGTCGCCCAGGCGATGGCGGACGCGACCGAGGCCGGAGCGGTCACGATCGCGGGCGGGGGGGACAGCCTCGCCGTGCTGTCGGCGACCAAGCTCTCCGGGAAGATCTCGCACTGCTCCACCGGCGGCGGA
>DATLOS010000297.1:0-3822 GCA_035536155.1 Elusimicrobiota bacterium | reverse complement strand
CCCGCCGCGCGCACGCCGGCCAAGGCGGACTCGGGCGGCAGCTCGCGCAGCACGTAGGGGGAATGGCTCGCCGGCGGCGACGTCTCCGGGATGTCCGCGGCTAGGGCGCGGGCCGCGGCGGCGCGCCGGTCGGCCAGGAGCTCGGCGCTCAGAAGTCCCGTGGGGGCGGGAGACATCGAGACGTCGGCCACCGTTCCCCCGGGCGCGACCGCGCCCGCGCCGGTGTCGAAGCCCAGGCCGGAGGCGCCATGGGCGCCGGCGGCGTCGCCGGCCGCCTGCTTCTGGAGGGCGGGCGCGGCTTGGCCCAGCGCGTCCAGGCTGGGCCGGGCGGCGTCCGGGCGGGGCGCCTCTCCCTTCTTTGCGGGGTCCTGCACGGCGAGCGGGTTCGGCGCGCCGGGGGCGGGCTCGCCCGCCGGGCGGATCGTCGTCTCGGCCGCGACCTGCTCGAGGATCTCCCGCGTGCTCCGCTCCTCCGCCGGAAGCTCCCGCTCGACGGCGAGCGGAGCGATCCGGGAGAGATCGAGCCCCGCGGGCGCCAAGGTCTCGGCCGTGGGGGCCAAGGACGTCGCGGAGTAGGCGTCGGCCTGCGCCAGGCCCTGCACCGCGCTCAGGCCGGAGCCCTGCCGGACCTGGACGCTGCGGGCTGCCCATGAGGACGGCGCGGCCAGGCTCGCGGACAGGAGGACGGCCAGGGCGCCTTGGGCACGGCGGCGGACGCGCATATCGGTTAAGGTAGAGCGCCTTCCGGTCCAGCGCGGGGGTCTAGAGGGCCAGGGGGGTCTAGGACTTTTGGGACAAAAATAGGTTTACTCTCTTCATGCCCAAGGAAGACGCTCTGGCGCTCGAGGACCGCTACGGCGCCAAGAACTACGCCCCTCTGCCCGTGCTCCTGACGCGGGGCAAGGGCGTCTTCGTCTGGGACGCGGCCGGGCGGCGCTACTTCGACATGCTATCGGCCTACTCCGCCCTGAACCAGGGCCACAACCACCCGGCGATCGTCGCCGCGGCCAAGCGGCAGCTGGGCCGCCTGAGCCTGTGCTCGCGCGCCTTCCACCACGAGCTCATGGGCCCCTTCCTGCGCGAGCTCTGCCGGCTCACGCGCATGGACATGGCCCTGCCCATGAACTCGGGCGCGGAGGCGGTCGAGACCGCGATCAAGGCCATGCGCCTCTGGGGCTACCGCGCGAAGGGGATCGCCCGGAACAAGGCCAAGATCGTGGTCGCGGGAGGCAACTTCCACGGCCGCACCACGACCATAGTGGGATTTTCCAGCGATCCCGACTCCTACGGGGACTTCGGCCCGGGCACGCCGGGATTCGTGTCGGTCCCGTACGGCGACCTGAAGGCGCTGGAGAAGGCGCTGACGGGCGACGTCTGCGGGTTCCTGGTCGAGCCGATCCAGGGCGAGGCCGGGGTGCGCATCCCGCCCAAGGGGTATCTCAAGGCCGCGCGCGCCCTGTGCTCGCGGCGGAAGGTCCTCTTCTGCGCCGACGAGATCCAGACCGGCCTGGGGCGCACGGGGACGATGTTCCGCGTGGACGCGGAGGGCGTGCGGCCCGACCTGATCATACTCGGCAAGGCCCTCTCCGGCGGCCTCTACCCCGTCTCGGCGGTGGCGGCCAAGCGCGAGGTCCTGGGGCTCTTCCGGCCCGGCACGCACGGCAGCACCTACGGCGGCAATCCCCTCGCCTGCGCCATCGCCCTGGCCGCGCTGGACGTCTTGAAGCGCGAGCGCCTGCCCCAGCGCGCCCGCGCGCTCGGCGGCTATTTTCTCAAGAAGCTGCGGAGCCTGCGCCACCCGCTCATAAAAGAGGCGCGCGGCGCGGGCCTTCTCCTCGCCGTGGAGTTCACCCGGCCGCTCGCCAAGGACTTCTGCAAGAAGCTGATGAAGGAGGGCGTCCTCGCCAAGGACACGCACGGCACCACCGTGCGCTTCGCCCCGCCTCTGGTGATCTCGCGCGCCCAGCTCGACCAGGCGTTCTCCGCCATCGAGCGGGCGCTCGCGGCGCTCTAGGCGCCTAGCGCCGGGCGGGCGCCTTCGCCGACGCGTCGAGCTCCTTAAGAAGCGACTTCATGCCGTAGATGGAGCGCAGCGCCTCGCGGATCGCGCTCGAGTGCACGCTCAACGCCCGCCCCGCCTCGGGCTCGTAAAGGTAGCGCCCCACCAGGCTCTGGATGTTGCCGTCGAAGATCAGGCCCACCAGCTGGGCGTCGGCGTTGACCACCGGGCTGCCGGAGTTGCCGCCGATGATGTCGTGGGTGGAGACGAAGTCGAGCGGGGTCGAGAGCTCGACCTTGCCCCGCGCCGCGGCGACCTTGGCGCTGAGGTGGAAGGGCTCGCGCCCGTCGAAGCTGTCGGCGCGGTCGTAGAGCCCGCCGAACGTCGTCTTATAAGGCACCAAGGTCTCGCCCCAGGCGTAGCCCGCGGGCTTGCCGTAGCTCATGCGCAAAGTGAAGGTCGCGTCCGGGTAGACGCCCTTGCCGTAGACCGCGAAGCGGGCCTTCGCGATCTTGCCGCCCTCGAGGCGCTCCACGCTCTGGATATTCGCCTCGTACCAGTCGCGCTGCTCGCGGTAGAGCCCGTCGAGCGCGCGGGCGAGCGCGATCATCGGGTCGTCGGACGCCGCGATCGCCTTGCGCCCGCCTTCGGCGAGCTTCTTGCGGAAGGCGACGTCGGCCAGCTTCGTGCCGGCGACGGCGTCATGAGCCACGTCGCGGGCGCTGCGTCCGCCCAGGGCCGCTTTCACGAAGGGATCGTTCGGCCCGAGCTCCTTGGCCGACTCCTCGAGGGAGTAGGCGAGCAGAGCCTCCTCGAGGTCGGGGTAGATCGGGGCGGGGGAGAAGAGCTGGAACTTGAGGGACTCGAGGGCCGAGTCGCGGAACTCCTCGTAGCGCTTCTCGTTGGGCTTCTCGAGCTCGGTCCCCATGCGCACCAAGGCGTTGGCGACGTTGACGAGCTTGCGCCCGCCCAGGCGGCGGAAGACGAAGGGGGCGTAGCGCTTGGCCAGCGCCTTCTGCGCCGCCTCGACGCGCTGGAAGGCGCCGCCGTAGGCCGCGGCGAGCTTCGGGTCCCCGGCGATCTTCGAGCGCAGCTCCTTCTCATCGGCGACCTTGCGCTTGAAGACGGCGGGGTCGTTTAAGCCCCGCTGCTCGCCGCTCAAGGCCTTGATCCCGTTTTCCAGGCCGAAGATATAGTCTTGCGCCCGTCGGGCCTGCTCGGCGCCCCTCGCGGCGTAGGCGCGCATGGCCTCGCGGCGGCCGTGGTACATCTTGAGGCGCAAGGGCAGGGCGAGCTCGCGCTGGAGCTCGAGCTGGGAGACGGTGAACAGCCGGTCGGTCGAGCCGGGGTGGCCGGTCACGAAGGTGAGCTCGCCCTCCTTGGCCCCGGCCGGGCTCCAGGGGAAGTAGCGCGCGGGGACGACGGGCTTGTCCTTCTCGTAGACCCGGAAGAAGGCGAAGTCGAGGGCGAAGCGCGGGTAGGTGAAGTTGTCGTAGTCGCCGCCGTAGAAGGCGGCCTGGAGCTCGGGCGCCATCACCAGGCGCACGTCGGTGTATTTCTTGTAGCGGTAGAGCCAGTACTCGCCGCCCTGGTAGAGCTCGACCACGTCCGAGCGCAGGCCGGTCTTGTCCGTCGACTCCTTCTCGATGGCCGCCTCGGCGGCCTTGCGCGCCTCGTTGCCCTCCTTGTCGGAAAGGCCGGGTTTGATGGCCGAGAGCACCCGCTCGGTCACGTTCTCCAGGGAAACGAGCTGGTTGATCTCCAGGTCGGGGCAGCGGATTTCCGACTCCCGGGAGCGGGCGTAGAAGCCCTCCTTCACGTAG
>DATLOS010000296.1:0-2955 GCA_035536155.1 Elusimicrobiota bacterium | reverse complement strand
CCTCGGCCTGGCCAGCCTTTCGCCGCCCCCCCTGGACGCCGACACGAGCGGGCGAGACTCGCTGGAGCAGCTCCGGGCGATCGCCAAGACCACCGCCGACCTGGCGCTCTTGGTCGCCTCCTACCATTTCGACAAGGACGGCGACCGCGCGCTGGCCCTGCTCGGCGAGATCCAGCCCCCGACCGCGACGAGCCTCACGGCGCAGGGCTCCGTGTTCCAGTCCCTCAAGCGCCTGGACGAGGCGCAGGCCGCCTTCCAGAAGGCCGTCGCCCTCGACGGCCGCTTCGCCCGGGCCTACGACGGCTTGGGCGCCGTGATGCGCGCCCGCGGGCGGAACGCGCAGGCGCTGTCCTACTTCGAGAAGTCCGCCGAGCTCGACCCGGCCCGGGCCGGGCCGCATACCCAGCTGGGCCTGATCCACGAATCCGAAGGCCGCTACGAGAAGGCCCTCGACGAGTTCAAGAAGGCCGAGGCGCTGGGGCCCAGGACCTCCGTGCCGCGCCTGCACGCGGGCAGCCTCTACGACCTGCTCGGCCGCCGGCGGGAGGCCGAGGCGGAGCTGCGCGCGCTGATGGAGAAGATCAAGAACAATCCCGACGAGAAGCTGCAGGTCGGCCCGGTCTACGCCCTGATCCTCCTGCGCGCCGGCAAGGCCAAGGACGCCGACGCGGTCCTCGCCGGCCTCGCCGGCCCGGCATGGCCGGCCTCGATGTCCGCCTTCCTCGCGGGCAAGCTCGGCGAGGAGGCCTTCCTCCGCTCCGCCGAAGCCGGCGATCCCCAAGAGAAGCCCAGGCGCCTCTGCCAAGCCTACTACTTCGCGGGCGCGCGGCTTTCCCTCTCCGGGAGACCGCAGGACGCGGCCCGCGCCCGCGGGTATTTCCAGAAGGCGGTCGCCGCGGGCAAGGAGAACGTGCTCGAGTTCCAGCGCGCCCGCTTCGAGCTGAGCCGGCCGAAGTAAACCGTGCACGCCCTCTCCTCTTCCCTCACGTTCCTGGCCCAGGCCCCGGTGCTGCGCCTCTTCCTCGTCGTGGCGGGCGGCTACCTTCTCGGGGAGCGGAAGCTTCCCGGCGGCATCCGCATGGGCACCGCGGCGGTGCTGTTCGCCGGCATGGCGCTGGGCGCGCTCGACCCGCGCATGGCGCTGCCGCCGGAGATGGGCGTCCTCGGCCTCTCCCTGTTCGTCTACTGCATGGGCCTCGAGGCCGGGCCGGGCTTCTTCCGCTCCCTGGCCAAGGACGGCTTGAAGCCCAACCTCGCGATCCTGGGCGCCAGCCTCGCCGCGTGGGCCGCGGCCTGGGGCGCGGGCCGCGCCTTCGGCGTCGAGCGCACCGCCTTGGCCGGCGTCTTCTGCGGCGCGCTCAATAACACCGCCGCCCTGGGCGCCGCGGCGGAGCGCGCCCGCGCCGCGGGACATGCCACCGGCCTCATGGAGGCCGCCTTCGCCCTCGCCTATCCCGTGGGCGTGGCCGGCGCCTTCGTCTGGATCGCACTGCGCGGGGGCCGGGCCTCGGGCCCCGGAGGCCAGCGCCCCGCCACCTTGCCGCGCATGATCCGCACCGCGACGATTAAGATCACCCGCGAGGGCCCCCGCGGCCCCTGGCGGGCCGGGGAAGCCGCGAAGGCGGCCGGCGTTCTATTCACCCGCGCGCGGCTCGACGGGAAGGTCACCCTCATCGGCGAGGACGCCGTCCTTCCCCCGGGCACCTTGGCCGTGGTCGTCGGCCGCCCCGAGAGCCTGCTCTACGCCCGCGAGCTGCTGGGCGAGAACTCCGAGGAGGCCCTCGAGGACGACCTCACCGGCTTCGTCCTCGACCGCTACCAGGTCTCGAACCCGCGCCTGGCCGGCCTGCGCGTGGGCGAGCTCGGCGTCGAGTCCCTGGGCGCGGTCGTCTCCCGCATCCGCCGCGGCGACGTGGACCTGCCCGTGACCAACGACACCGTGCTCCAGCTGGGCGACCGGGTGCGCGCGATCTCCTACCGCTCCTCGGAGGGCGCGGTCCGCGCCTTCTTCGGCAACTCGCTCCAGACCCTCACCGAGATGGGCTACATGACCTTCGCGGTCGGCATCGGTCTGGGGCTGGTGCTGGGCGCGGTGCCCATCCCGGTACCGGGCATGGGCGCGCTCCGCCTGGGCGCGACCGGCGGGCCGCTCATCGTCGCGCTGATCCTGGGCTGGCGGGGCCGCAGCGGCCCCTTCATCTGGAACGTCCCCTTCACCACGAACATGACGCTGCGCCACTTCGGCCTGATCATCTTCCTGGCCTCGGCCGGCATCCACGCCGGCGGCGCCCTCCCCCTCGTGCGCGGGCTGGGAGTGGGTCCCATGTTGGGGGCCACCTTGGCGGTCGTGCTGATCGGACACCTGACGCTGGCGCTGGCCCTGCGCGCCATGGGCGAGGCCGACCTCGGCCGCGCCTTCGGCTACGCCTGCGCCCTGCAGACCCAGCCCGCGGCGCTGGCCTTCGCCGCCGAGCGCGCGGACCGCGCCTCGCTCAACCTCGCCTACGCCACGGTCTACCCGATGTCTTTGATCTCCAAGATCGTCCTGGCCCAGCTGCTGGGGGCCTAAAAGGGCAGTCCCGCCTAGGCCGATTTCTCCGCGGCCGAGGGGCCCAAGTGCCTATAAGGGAGGCGGCGGTTTCTAAATAAAATGGTGCCAGGTACAGATGTTCTCCCGCCTGCGCGCCTCCCTCGCGTCCGTCCTGAGCGCGGCCCTCATCGCCCTGGCCCCCGGCCCCGAAGCCTGGGCCGCCGTCGCCCGCTCGTCTTCTCACGGCCCCGCCTCCGCCCCCGGCGTCGTCCCGGCGCTCTCCCTGCCTGAGACGGCGGGCGCTCTGGGCGGCGCCAGCCTCGACCCCGCGGCGCTGAACGCGCCGGCGCCCGCCGGCCTCGAGGCCGCCCCGTCGAGCGCCCCGCTTCTTCCCGAGACGGCCGTCTCGGCCGAGGCGATCGCTC
>DATLOS010000295.1:0-3991 GCA_035536155.1 Elusimicrobiota bacterium | reverse complement strand
CCCCCAGCAGGACGAGGTCCTCCTCGGGGAGAGCTACACTTTCCGCGTCTCCGCTCCCGAGACCGCCCGCGTCGAGGTCTCCCTCGACGGCGGCCCGTGGCTCGAGTGCCGCGCCTCCGTGGGCTTCTGGTGGTATGACTGGGCCTGCGCCGCGGGCAAGCACGCGCTGACTGCCCGGACGATCGACGCGGCCGGCGAGGAAGCCGTCTCCGCGCCCCGCCGCTTCCAAGTCGGCCACGACACCACCTTCCCGGCGACGGCGAAGGCGGCGCCCAAGGCCCGCAAGGCCCCGGCCGCGGCGAAGGTCGGCTCCCTCAAGAAGCCCGCCGCGAAAAAGAAGACGCCGAAGGCCTAGCCTAGCCGCTACTCCCCCCACGGATCTGTCGGCCCCCCCAAAGGGGGGGCCTCCATTTGCGCGCGGCGAGCGAGTCGCCGCGCGCTCGTTGGTCTTCTTTCTTAGGTTTTTAGTTTTTGAGGATTTCAGGCCGTCAATAGCTTGTAGCCGGCGATCCAGAGCACCGCGCCCAAGGTGCGGCGCACCGCCGCGTTCGACATCCAGCGCGCGCCCAAGGTCGAGCCGAGAAGCCCGCCGATCCAGGCGGCCGCGAGCCAGGTCCCCGAGCCGACGACCAGGACCGGGGCGTGCCGGGCCACGCGGCCGACCATGGCCGCGATCGAGTTGGCGAGGATGAAGGCCGCGCTCGCCGCGGCGGCCTCCTTGGCGTCGGCCCAGCCCGCGACGATCAAGACCGGGCTCAAGAAAACGCCGCCGCCGATGCCGATCATCCCGGACACGACGCCGATGAGCGCGCCTATCGCGACGGCCAGTCCGCGCGGCGCGGGCCGCGACGCGGGCTCGCTCCCGGCGCCCAGCCACATCCTCAACCCGGCCAGGATCAGGGCCAGCGCCAAGAAGCCCGAGAACACCGCGTTCGAGACCTTGAGATAGCCCCCGAGCGCCGCCGCGGGGATCGAGCCCAGAAGAAACGGCCACACCAGCCCGCGGCGCAGGTAGCCCGCGCGCGAGAAGCTCCACAAGGACGTGCCCGCGACCAGGACGTTCAAGGTCAGCGCGCTCGCCACCGCCGCGTCCTTGGCGACGCCGAGGAAGAGGAGCGAGGCGATGTAGCCCGAGGCCCCGCCGTGCCCGACGGCGGCGTACAGGAACGCCACGGCGAAGAGGAGGGCGCAGGCCACTCCTTATTCTACCTCAGGCGAGCCGGCGCAGGAGGCCCTGCAGGAACGCGGCGTCGCCGCGCGTGAGCTTCCAGCGGTTGAGCATGCGCCGCAGGAGCTCCCGGCGCGTGGCCTCGGGCATGTGCTGATTGTAGTCCGCGCGCCGCATCGCCCCGAGCGCGGCGCCCAGCAGGTTCTCGAGCTGCTGCGGAACCGGGGGCAGCTCCTCGTTCTCCGCGACGGCGCGGGGCAGACCGGCGCGGGCCAGCTCGTAGGCCACGAGGGCCACGGCCTGGCCCAGGTTCATCGACGACGCCGGCCCGGGCCGCGTGGGTATGCGCAGGAGCGCGCGGCAGTGCTGGAGGTCCTGGTTGCGCAGGCCCGTCTTCTCCGAGCCGAAGAGGATGGCGAGCTTGCCGCCGCGCGGCAGGTTCTGCGCCAGGTACTCTCCCAAGGCGGGAAGCGGGATCACGGGCTGGCGCGCGCGGCGGTTGTGGCCCGAGGCCGTGCCCAGCACGAGGTGGCGGCCCGCCAAGGCCTTCTCCATGGGGAGGAGCTTGGCGCGGCGCAGGAGCGCCGCGCCGTGCACCGCGGAGGCGGCCTCGCGCCAGCGCGGCTCGTAGGGCTCGACGGCGGCGAGATCGCGCAGGCCGAAGCAGGACATGGCCCGGGCCGCGGCGCCGATGTTGAGCGAGTTGCGCACGCGCACCAGGACGACGCGCGCCGAGGCCGTCATCGCTTCCCCTTGAGCCAGTAGGTGGGCATCTTGCCCCGGCCCTTCACCTCGATGACGCCGCGCGGCTCCATGTGGAACTTGTCGCCGATGCGCGCGAAGACGCTTTCCGAGGCCTGGATGCTGCCCGGGGCGCCGTGGGACTCCATGCGGCTGGCCACGTTCACCGAGTCCCCCCACAGGTCGTAGCTGAACTTGCGCACGCCGATCACGCCCGCCACCACCGGCCCGGAGTGGATGCCGATGCGCACGTCGAGGGAGAGGCCGCGGGCGGCGTTGACGGCGCGGACCTCGCCCAGCATGGCCAGAGCCGCCTCCGCCGCGACCCCGGTGTGGTCGGCCCGCGGCTCGGGCAGGCCGCAGACGGCCATGTACGCGTCGCCGATGGTCTTGATCTTCTCCAGCCCCAGGCGGTCCGCGACGGCGTCGAAGCGGGAGAAGACTTCGTTGAGGATCGACACCAGCTCCTCGGGGGGCGTCTTGGCGGAGAGCTGGGTGTAGCCCACGATGTCGGCGAAGAGGATCGTCGTCTCCGGAAAGCTATCGGCGATCACGTCGTGGCCCTGCTTCAGGCGCTTGGCGATGGGCTCGGGGAGGATGTTGAGGAGGAGCTTGTCCGAGATCGCCCGCTCCGCGGCGATCTCCCGCACGTTGCTGAAGTCGCGCCGCGCCATCCACTCGAGGAGGTAGGCCACGAACATCCCCAGCACGTTGGTGCAGAGCAGGAACCACGCCGCCACGCCCGCGCGCAGCCAATCGACGCTCGGGCAGGACGCGTAGGCCGCGAGGAGCACGACGGAGTAGAGCCAACCGGTAGCCGTCGCCCAGAGAAAGGGCAGGCGCAGGTTGCCGTAGATGAACATGACGAAGAACACGCCGGCCGCCGGCTGAAACAAGGGGAAGTTCTGCGGATCCGCCCAGGCGAACGCCGCGTGCCCCGCGCCCAAGACGAGCGCGCACACCCCCGCCGTCACCAGACGCAGGCGGCAGACGGCCCAATGCCGGTAGGTCGAAGCCAGCCACAGGGCCAAGCCGGGGACGAGCCAGAGGAAATAGATCTTCTGGCCGGGGATGCTGAGGCGGCCGAACATGCCCCAGGAGAACGCGGCGAAGACCAGGTGCAGGAGGAGGGCCGCCGTCGCCGCCAGGCGGACCGCCGCGGCGTCGCGCGGCGCGCGGTCGGCGCGGTACTCCTCCTCGAGCTCGGGGGAGAAGCCGAGCACGCGCGCTACAGCGCCCCGACGATCATCTTCTCGGTGGCGTCCCAGCCGATGCAGGCGTCGGTCACGGAGACCCCGTACTGGAGCTGATCGAGGCCCTTGAGCTTGGGCGGGATGTCCTGGCGCCCTTCCTGGAGGTTGCTCTCGACCATCATCCCGACGATGGCCGAGTCCCCGTCCGCGATCTGGCGCATGCAGGACTCGAACACCGCGGGCTGGCGGCGGTGGTCCTTCTGCGAGTTGCCGTGGCTGCAGTCGACGAGGACCTTGTTGCGCAAGCCGGCCTTGTCCAGCGCCGCCTCGCAGCGGGCGACCGAGGCGCGGTCGTAGTTGGGCGACGCGCCGCCGCGCAGCACGACGTGGCTGTAGGCGTTGCCCTTGGTCCGGAAAACCGACGTTCGACCTTCCGGGTCGATGCCCAGGAAATGGTGCGGGCGGGAGACGGCCTGCATGGCGTTGATGGCCACCTGGACGTTGCCGTCGGTGCCGTTCTTGAAGCCGACCGGCGCCGAGAGGCCGCTCGCCATCTCCCGGTGGGTCTGCGACTCGATCGAGCGGGCGCCGATCGCGTACCAGCACACCAGCTCGCCGATGTACTGGGGCACGACGGGGTCCAGGGCCTCGGTGGCGGTGGGCAGGCCCAGCTCGGTGATCTTAAGAAGAAGCTTGCGCGCCGCGCGCAGCCCCTTCTCGATGTGGAAGGAGTCGTCCAGGTCCGGGTCGTTGATGAGGCCCTTCCAGCCCGTGGTGGTGCGCGGCTTCTCGAAGTAGACGCGCATGGCGAGGACCAGCTCGCCGCGCACGGCCTCGGCGGCTTTGGCGAGCCGGCGCGCGTAGTCGAGCCCGGCCTCGGGATCGTGCA
>DATLOS010000294.1:0-5254 GCA_035536155.1 Elusimicrobiota bacterium | reverse complement strand
GCCTTGACCTTGGCCGCGCGGGCGCGCGCCTCGAGGAGGCCCTCGCGGGTGATCACGCGGCTCAGGGCCGACTTGTCCTGCGACAGCAAGGACAGCATCTGAGCCAGCTCGGCCTCGCTCAGGTTCGGCACGCGGATCTTGAACATGAAGCGGTCGAGCTGGGCGGAGGGCAGCGGGTAGGTGCCGGCGTCGTTCAAGTTGTTCTGCGTGGCCAGCACCATGAAAGGCTGGGGCAGGTCCAGCGTCTGGCCGGCGATGGTGACGCGGCCCTCTTCCATGGCCTCCAGCAGCGCGCCCTGCGTCTGGGGCTTGGCGCGGTTGATCTCGTCGGCGAGCACCAGGTTGTTGAAGATCGGCCCGCGCCGGATGTCCCACTTCTCCGTGTGGCGGTCCTTCTCCTCCTGGCCGGTGATGTCGAAGGGCTGGAGATCGCGGGTGAACTGGATGCGCTTGGCGCTGAGCTCGGTCATCTCGCCCAGCGTGAGCACGGAGCGGGTCTTCGCCACGCCCGGGTTTCCCTCGAGGAGGACGTGGCCGCCGGCCAAGAGGGCCAGGAGCATCGCGTCGCGCATAGCCGTCTGGCCGATCACCGCGCGGGCGAACTGCTCGCGGTAGGCGGCGACGAACGCGTTCGCGGGCGCGGCCGTCGGCTCCGCGCCGCCCGGCGCCGCGGAGAACCGCTCCCCGGTCACCGCGGCCTGGAGGGCGAGGCCCGAGCCGAAGCCGGCCTCGGAGGAGCGCGCGTTCGCGAAGCCCTTGCCGATATCGCCGACCTGCTGGGCCACGGCGCTCACATGCTCCTGCGCGGCGCGGCGACCATCGGTGGGAGCGACGTCCGGCGCGGATGTCCGGACGGCGCCCGGCTCAGGCGCCGTCTGGTCCGCGGCGGCCGCGCCGATCGGCGCCAGCGCTGAAGCGGCAGCGCCGATCGAGGGAGACGGCGCCGCCAGGTCGATCCCCGTCGTAACGGAAAGCGTCCCGTCCAGCCCCGTTGCGGAAGGGGCCGGCAAGCCCAGTTGTCCGAGGGCGGCGGGCGCGAACGCGGGCGCCGCGCCCGTTCCGGCGTTGGCGCGCGCCGAAACCAGCGCCGCGCGAGCGCCCTGCGGCGCGACGAGTCCCGCGGACAGCGCCGCGGCGGCGATCTTCTTGATGAGCTTCATGGAACCTCTCCTCCCTTCTCCACCTGCGCGAGCAGGTCGTTTAAAGCGTTTTCTCCGGCGCGCATCCGCAGGACGCGCACCCCGGCCCGCCGCAGGGCCTGCGCCGAGCGCCGGTCGCGCTCGGCCGCGGCCGCCCGCAGCGCCTTGCGGGTCCGGGCCGCGCCGGTGTCCACGACGGTCGCGGCGCCGGTCTCCGGGTCCGCGACGGCGACCGGACCGAGGTCGGGGAAATCGAGCTCGCGGGGGTCGCTCGCCAGCACCGGCACCACGACGTGGCGGCGCGCGACGGCGGCCAGGGCCGCCTCGTGCCCGGCGGCGTCGAAATCCGAGAGGACCAGGACGAGCCCCCGGCTGCGCAGGCGGCGCATGGCCTCGGCGAGCGGGGCGCCCAGGTCGGTGCTCTTGCCGCCGCCCGGCTGGGCCGCGAGCCGCCGGAAGAGCTCGCGCGCGTGCGCGGCGCCCAGGCCCGGCTCCACCACCAGCTCCACCTTGTCGCTGAAGACGATCAGGCCGACGGGCATCTCCTCGCGGGACGCGGCGAGCGCCAGCGCCCCCGCGGCGTCCTCGAGGGCCTCGCGCCGGGCTCCCAGCGTCGAGGAAGGGCTCAAGTCGACCAGAAGATAGACGGGGATCTCCGGCTCTTCCTCGAATCGCTTGGCGAAGAGCTCTCCGGCCCGGGCGGTCGCCCGGTGGTCGATGGAGCGCCAGCCCTCCTTCGTGTGCGGCACCGCGTCGTCGGGATCGACGCCCGCGGGCGAGACGTCGGGGGGCGTGAACTCCCCGCGCAGCAGCCTTTCGAGCCGGATGCGCGCCGCCGCCCGCTCGATGCGCGCCAGGCGGCCCTCGCTCGGCTCCTTGGCCGCGTCGGCCGGCGAGCGGCCCCGCACCAGGAGGCTGAGCGCGAGGAGCGCGACCGCCGCCGCCACCCAGGCCTGCGCCGCGCTTTGCGAGCCCCAGGACTCGGTCTTCTCCCGCTCCGCGTGCGCGATCTTGTGCAGGAGGTCCTCCACGTCCCGCGCGTCGCGGGCGCGCGCGTAGGTGCCGCCGCTGCCGCGGGCGAGCTCCTTGAGAGGCTCCTCTTCCAGGCTCGTGATCGCCGGGGCCCCCTGGGACATGATGAACTCGGAGCCCACGTCCTTCTGGAAGCTCGCCGGGACCCGCATCCGGGCGCCGGCGGTGGAGCCCACCCCGATGACGTGGATCGTTATCCCGCGCTTGTGGGCGTCGCCGGCGACCCGCTCGGCCCAGCGCTCGGAGTCTCCGCCGTCCGAGAGCAGCACGATCACCTTGCCGCGGTGCCCGATGTCCTGCGCGTGCTCGAAGGCGTCCACGGCGTGGGCGTACGCGTTGGAGATGTCCGAGCCCTCCCGCAGGGTGCGCGCCGCCTCCCCGAGATGGTGGAGCTGGAAGGTCAGGTTGCGGTGGTCCCGCGAGAGCGCGCCCGGCTCGGCGCGGCCCGCGAAGGGGATGATCACCGCGCGGTCTCCGGCGTTCTCGCTGTTGATCCAGTAGCTGAAGCGCTCCAGCCCGCCCACCGCCGCGTCGAGCCGCCCGTCCTCCGCCCACATCACGCTCCACGACGCGTCCTGCAGGAAGACGATGTCCTTGCCGCCGAAGGTGAGGCCCTCGCGCTGGGATTGGACGGCCGGTCCCGCCGCCGCGATCCCCAGGAGCCCCAGGGCCGCCAGCGGCAGGAGCGCCCTGCGCAGGCTCGCGGGCAGCTTGCGCAGGATGGACTCCTTGGGGCGCAGAGAGAACCAGCGCCAAGCCTTGAGGCGCTTCCACGCCGCCCACGCGGCCCAAAGCGCCGCGAGCGGGACGACGAGCGCCGTCAGCCACAAGAAGAGCGGATGCGTCCACACCAGCGAGACCCCGTCTCCCGCGAAGAGACGCTCGAGCCCGGCCGGGAGGGCGGCGAAGAGCCCGCCCAGCGCCCAGGCCCAGCCGCGCCGCGGCTGGTCGCTCCAGCGGTCCCGCTGCCGGTCTCCGCCCAGCGAGCGGCGCAGGCGGTCCAGGCCTTCCCGGAAATCCTCGTCGCGGCGCCGGCCCTGGGAATCCCCGCTCCCGCCCGGCTGGTCGGAGCGCTCCTTGGTCTCGCCGCCCTTGCCGTCCTGGCCCGGCTCCTTGCCCTTCCCGTCCTGGGGCTCGCCCTTGTCCGGAGAGCCCTCGCCCTGGCCGCCGGAGCCGCCTTTTTGCCCGCCGGGCGAGGGTCTGCCCTTCCCTTTGCCCTGACCCTGCCCGTCGCCCTTTCCCGAGCCTCCGCCCTGCTTCCCGTTCGCCGCGTCGCTGCGCAGGAGGGACTCGTAGTTGCGCCGCGACTTCCCGCGGATGTCCTCGAGCTCCGAGGAAGCCGAGCCCGGCTGGGCGCGCACCCGGCTGGCCTCGCGGAAGTGCTCGAGAGCCTCGGGGACGCGGCCGCGCTCCTTCTCGAGATGGCCGAGCTGGTGGCGGGCGGCGGCGTAGAGCTCCGGGCGTTCCTGGTCGCCCGCGAGCTGCGCCGCGCGCTTGAGGGAGGACTCGGCCTCCTTGGTCATGCCCAGCTTGCGCTCGGCCATGCCCTGGTTGAGCAAGGCCTCCGGCGAGTCGGGGTGGAGACGAGCCGCTTCCCGATAGCGCTCGAGGGCGCTCGGCGCGTCCCCCTCCTTTAGAAGGCGGTTTCCCTCCTCGATCTCGGGGATGCGCTTGTAGGGCAGGAGGTCTCTCGGGCCGAAGCCCGACGAGGCGCGCGGCACGGGAGGCGGCTCCTGCGCCTGGGCCGAGCCCTCCATGCCGCCGCCGGCGAGCAGGCCCAGGAAAACGACCAGCGCCGCGCTCTTGCCCGTCAGACGAGGTCGCGCCGGGGCGAACTGGAGGAGAAGGGCCAGCGCCAGGACGGCCCAGGCCGCCGCGGCCACCTCGCGGTCGCGCAAGGCGGGGGCCGAGCCCTCCGGTAGCTGGCGCGCCACCGGGGTGCGGTTCTTGAGGCGGTCGATGTCGAGGAAGATCCGGGTGAGCATCGCGGGGTCGCTCACGTGGAAGGAGATCCCGCCGGTGCCGTCCGCCATCAGGTTCAGGGAGGACTCGTCGATGTCGTCGCCGACGCCCACGGAGAAGATCCTCACGCCCAGCAGGTGGGCCTCGTCCACGGCGTCCTTCGGGCTGGCGGCGATGCCGTCGGTCAGGAAGACGACGACGCGATCGCGCCCGCGAGCCTGGACCGCCTCGAGCAGGCCGGAATCCTTGGACGCCAGGCGCAGGGCCTCCTCGAGGCCCTCGCGCTGGAGCGCGCGGCGCACCTCCAGGATGCCGGGATAGGCGCGCGGGTCCACGTCGAGGATGGCCATCTCCAGGAAGTGGGTGAGCGCGCCGCGCAGGCCCTCCTGCAGGTCGGTGCCCCCTCCCTCGACCCGGATCGCCGCCGTCGCCGCCTTGAGCGCATCGACGTCGCGCGTGAGGTTGATCGCCAGCCGCGACTGGGTGTCGAAGACGAGGACGGCGACGCGGTTGGGCGTGCCGCGCTGGCGGTCGATGAAGGCCGACGCCGCGCGCCGGGCCTCCGCGATCTTCTTGCCCTCCATGCTGCCGGAGATGTCCAGGACCACGGCCGTGTCCACCGACTGCTCGCCCGTGAGCGCCTCGCGGGGCGGCCGGATGAACTCGGCGGCCGGCGGGCCCCAGCCGGGGCCCGCCACGGCCGCGATGCCCAGCGTCAAGGCGAGCGCGTACAAGGGCGCCGCGAGCCTCGAGAGACGCTGGCGCCAGGAGCGCGGAGCCTTGGCCCAAGACGACGGCGCGGCGAACGCCGGCGGCGCGGGCGCGCGCCGGCTCCTCCACCAGCGCCAAGCGGCGAGAAGGGCGACGGGCACCAGCGCCAGGAGCCACAGCGGCTCCTTGAACTGGAAGCCCTCGAAGTACGACAGGAAAGGAAGCGCGGCGAGCGCGGAGACCGCGGCCGTGCCGCCAGACGACGTCGCGGCCGCCGCCGGTTTGTCCGCCGGGCGGCGCCAGAAGGAGCGCAGGGCCTTTCCCCGGAGGCTGGGCACGCTGATCCAAAGCGCCGAGTCTCGCGCCATGTCGCCGGCGGACCGGTCCGGGAAGCGGACCTCGACGCGGCG
>DATLOS010000293.1:0-5382 GCA_035536155.1 Elusimicrobiota bacterium | reverse complement strand
GATGCTCGCGCAGAACCGCCGCCGCGAGCTCCTCCGGCGTCAGCGTCTGAGCAAAGGAGGCGAGGACGTGGACGCGGCCGCCGGGATGGAGGGCGCCCACCGCGCGCAGGTCCGGCCCGTCCGGGCGGGGCTCGTCGAGGCCCGCCTCGCCCAGCACGAAGAGGTCGGCCGCCTGGATCGGCGGCGCGAGGCCGTCCAACGCCGCGTTGACCTTGGCCAGGGCCACCAGGAAGGTCTCCACGTCCAGAGGAGTCCCGCCGAGCGCGCGCGACACGAAGGAGCGCTCCGCCATCCACCGCGTCAGCGGCTCGCGGACCAAGGCCTGCTGGCCGAGGATCCAGTTGTCGACGCGCAGCGCCCAGCCCTCGGGCCGCCCGGTCGAGCCCGGCGCGGGCGTCGGCTTCCCCTCCCGGACATCCTTCTCGATCAAGGCCGCGTCGGCCCGCGCGCGCAAGGCGGAGAGAACCTCCTCGCCCGACGCGCCGGTGAGCGGAAAATCCGGGGCGGCTTCCCGCGCCGCGCCAGGCTCCGGACGCTGTCCGTCGAACAATTCCCCGACGGCCAGCGCCCCGCCGCGCGCGGCGGCGGCCAAAGAGGAGCGGGCGGGTTGAGCCCGGGACGAAGACTCGTCGCGGCTCTCCTGCGCGGCTTCGGACCGAGAAGCCCGCCGGACGGCGGCCGCGGCGGCGGGGCCGGGAGCGGAAATCTCGAGCGGTGCCGCCGAGAACGCGCCGGCCGAGGGCTCGTCCGCCGCGGGAACGGCCTCCGCCCGCGGGCTCGGCGCCGACAACGCGGCCGACGGCAGGTCGGGCGCGGCCGCGACGCCGAGCGCCGACGGCAAAAGGCCCGGCTGGAAGTCCGCGGAGAGCGCGCCCGTCGGGGCGCTCAAAGCCGCCGAAAGGGGCGGCACGGCCGCCGTCGGCGCGCCGACGGGGGAGGCGGCCCGGCCGGACACTTGCGCCGCTCGGCCCGAAACGGCGAGACAAAGCGACAGGAGCGCGCCCGCGTTCATGCCTCGATTATATGGAAAGTCGCTCAGCCGAAGGATGGGACCGGGACGCCGCGGCGGGCCGGCGTTGGACCCAGGGGAAATTGGGCCTGGAGTCGCACTTAATTCCTTTAGAGTCCGGGCATGCCCTGCATGAGCCCCGTCTGCAGGCTGGCCATCGCGGTCGTGATTTGGCGCACCAGCTGGACGACGCCCATGCAGAGGAAGAAGGAAAAGGCGACGATGAAGGTGCCCAGAAAGAGGCGCTCCATGCGCGTGAGCGGCGCCTTCCAGACGAGAACGAGGCCGAAGGGGCCCAGGCCCAGAACGGTCATGAGGAGGATGCCCCACCAGCGGTAGTACCAGAAGACGCAGGCGCCCTGGCCCTGCCCGCAGCGGCGGCAGTAGTTGTCGGCCGCGTCGATGGAGGCCTCGCAGGACCAGCACTGCGCCGGGCGCGCCGCGAGCTCGCTCACGCGGCCTCCGGCGATCCGCCCAGGCCCTCTTCCATCCGAAGGAGCTCCTCCTCGGTGCCGAGCCGGCGCGGACCGGCGAAGCGGCCGCGCACGCCGGCGAAATAATAGACGCAGAGCGCGGCGGTCATCCCCGCGAAGGTGTAGCCCGTGAGCTCGTTGGGCGGGACCACGAAGAGCACGCAGATGAGCGCCGTCCAGAGGATCGCCACGGCGTTGACCAGGCCCCCCCAGCGCCCCAGGTGCCACGGCCCGAGAGCGAAGCGCGCGGAGGCGGCGCCCGGGCCCCAGGCGCCGCGGCGCCGCTCGACAAAGACCAGGATGACGGGAAGGATGTAGGAGACGTAGAGCCCGATCGTCGAGATCGACACGATCACGTTGTAGGCGCCGGAGTAGACCGCGATCAGGAAAGCGAGGACGACCGACACCCACACCGCTACCGCGGGCGTCCGGTGGGTAGGGCTGATCCGGGCAAGCCAGCCGGACGCCGGCAGGCCCTTGTCCCGGGCGAAGGCGAAGACCATGCGCGCGTTGGTGGTGATGCAGGAGAGCCCGCAGAGCCACATGGCGACCAAGATGGACCAGACCACCGCCTTGCCGAAGGCCACGCCCAAGGCGTGCTCGGTGACGAAGATGAATGGGTTCGCCGCGGCCGCCGCGGCGGGAAGATCGCCGATGGCCAAGGTCACCGCGAGGAGGAGGAGGTAGCCGCAGACGCCGGAGACCAGCACCGCCACGATCATCCCCCAGGGCGCGTTGCGGCGCGGGTCGAGCGTCTCCTCGGTGATGTGCGCCGAGGCGTCGTAGCCGGAATACGTCCACTGCGCCTGCAGGAGCCCGACCAGGAAGGCCCATGCGTAAGGGTACTTCGAGGTGGTGAAGCCGGTGTGGAAGGCGAAGGAAAGGGGCTTGAGCGGCGCGAAGAAGTAGAAGGCCGCGGCGAGCAGGAAGGTCACGGCGATGTGGTACCAGACGCTGAAGTCGTTCAAGCGCGCGATGATGCGGATGCCCCAGTGGTTCAGGGCCCCGTGGCTTATGAGCAGCGCGGCGTACACCGCGAGGAGCGCGCCGCGGCCCTCCCAGCCCAGGAGGTCGACGGCGAACTGGGCGATGCCGTAGTCCACGCCCGCCGTCGTCGCCAGCTGGCCGACGAAGTTGAACCAGGCGGTGAACCAGCCCCAGCCCGGGCCGCCCAGGAGCGCGGACCAGTGGTACATCGCCCCGGCGGTCGGGATCGCGGAGGCGATCTCCGCCATCGAGGCCGCGACGGCCAAGGTCATCAAGGTGACCAGCGGCCAGCCGTAGCCGTTCACCGCGGGGCCGCCGTAGTTCAGGCCGTGGCCGAAGAGCGTGATCGCGCCGGTGAGGATCGAAAGCACGGTGAAGGCCACCGCGAAGTTCGCGAAGCCGCCCATGTCCCGCAGGAGCTGCTGGGCGTAGCCGAAGCTGTGCAGGTCGCGCGCGTCCTGCTCGAGCGTCGCGGCCTTGTCGCGGGCGGCCATCAGTAGGGGAAGAGCTGGTCCGCGGCGCGGTCCTCGAGCACGCCCAGCCTCTTGAGCGCCCCCATGTCGACGCGCGGGCGGCTGCCCATCATGAACAGCGTCCACGGCCCCTTGGAAAAGCGCTGGGCGAAGGCCGTGAGCTCCGGCATGGTATATAGGAGAGCGGTCTTGAAGCGCGCCGGCCGCGGGTCGGCGGCGAAGCCCAGGTCCTCCCACGCCATCACCTTCCCGGGCACGGCGCGGAAGTTCACGCGGTCGGAGCGGTACAGCCCCTCGATGCCCGCCTTGACCTCGTCGAAGCGCTTGGTCTCCACGGGCATGGCCGACATCAGCTGCTTGAGGAGCGCGGTGGCCTCGGCGGTCTTGTCGGCCTGGCACTCGACGTAGCCCGAGGCGCGGCTGTCCTCGCCCCGCAGCTCGGCCTGGCGGTAGCCGCCGTAGGCGTAGTAGGCCAGCGAGCGCGCCTCGCGGACCTGCTGGAAGACGACGCCGTCCATGCCGCCCATGTAGCTCCCGTAGAACTGGGCGCCGACCGCGCGGGACGGATCGTACTCGCCGTCCACGGCGAAGAGCCCGAACTTGGACTGCACCATGTCGCGGTCGAGGAAGAGGACGCGGTCCGCGCTGGGCCGCAGCAAGCGCTTCGGCTGGCGCGCCGGGATCGGGGAGTAGGCCGAAAAGCCGTCGTCGAGGAGCCGGGTCATCTCGCCCGCCGAGCGCGAGCCGACGTAGGAGACGCGGCGCGCGTGGGAGAGGACGTCCCGCATCAAGGCGGCGAGCTTGTCCTCCTTGAGCGCCTTGACCTCGGCGTCGGAGAGCTCGTTGAGGGTCTCGCTGTCCTTTCCGTAGCGGGCGTACTCGGCCAGGGCCTCGAGGACGGTCTCGGGGTTGAGCTTGTTGTCCTTGTGCGCGCCCAGCTGGACCTGGATGAGGCGGTCGAGAGCTCCGGGCTCGATCCTCGGCTCGCGGAAATGCCGGCGCATGAGCTCGACGGACTTCTCCAGGTTCGCGTCGAGACCGGTCATGTGGATCGAGGAGTCGCGCTCCGAGCAGCCCGCGCTCAGCGCCGTGCCCAGGCGGTAGAGCGCCTTCTTGAACTCGTCGGCCGAGAGCGGGCCGGCGCCGGAGACGTTGGCCAGCTCGATCGCGGCGCAGAGCTCGCGCTCCTGGCGCCGGCCGCGCTCGAAGCGCAAGTCGAGCTCGAAGAGATCGTTGACCGGGTTGCGGACGCTGTAGAGCCGGCCCCAGCCCGCGGGCGTCTCCTGATAATCCCGGCCGTTCTCCAGCCAGCGCGGCTCGATGGGATCGGCCGGCATGGCCGTGATCTCCTTGAAGAAGTCGGAGGCGCGGTCGGGGTCCATCGTCACCTTGGTGAACTGGGGCTTGGCGATGGAGAGGATCTCGGGCTTGCCCTTGCGGCGCAGGACCTCGACGTGCGCCGCGCCCAGGTACTTGCCGGCCACGCGCACCACGTCGGCCTTGGTGACCGCGCGCAGGCGCTCGAGGCGCCCCGCGGCCCGCGGCCACTCCTCGTAGTGGGCGAAAGCCTCGGCCATCTCGGCCACGCGGGCCCCGTTGGTCTCGAGCTTGCGCTTCTGCTCGATCTCGTAGTTGAGGACGTTGGCCCTGAGGTCCTCCTCGGAGAACTCGCCTTTCTTAACCTTCTCGACCGCCTCCAGAAGAAGGTCGCGGGCCTGCTCCAGCGTCTGCCCCTCCTTCGGGGAGACCCAGATGTCCCACGCCCCGCCCTCGTTGTGGAACTCGATCTCGGAGCCGGCCGATTTCACCTTCTGCGCCTGCACCAGGCTCAGGTCCGCCACGCCGGCGCGGGTGTTCGAGAAGACCATGTCCATGACGGTGAGCGCGTCGGCGTCCGGGTCGGCGAAGGCGGGCACGCGCCAAGCGAGGATGGCCTTCTCCTCGGCCTCGAAGCGCAGCTCGGCCTTGCGGAGCTGGGTCAGCGCCGCGGGGACGCGCGGATCGGGCGCGGGCGGCGGCGCGACCTTCCAGGTCCCGAAGTGCTTCTCCAGCAGCTCGAGCGTCTCCTTGCGGTCGAAATCCCCCGCCAGGACGATGGCCATGTCGTTGGGCACGTAGAAGCGGTCGTGGAAGGCGTACATCTTCGCCAGCGACGGGTTCTTGAGGTGCTCGATCGAGCCCTCGATCTCGTGGCCGAGGGGATGGTCGCCCCAGAGCTCCTTCTCCACCGAGCGATAGAGCATCTGCTCCGGGTCGTCGAGGTAGAGGTTCTTTTCCTCATATACGGCCTCGATCTCGCTCTGGAAGAGGCGGAACACGGCGTTGGGGAAGCGGTCGGCCTCGACGGTGGCCCAGGCCTCGAGCCGGTTCTTGGGAAAGGTGACGACGAAGACGGTGCGCTCCTGGGAGGTGAAGGCGTTCATCCCGCTGAACCCCAGGC
>DATLOS010000292.1:0-2305 GCA_035536155.1 Elusimicrobiota bacterium | reverse complement strand
CGCCTGGCCAAGGAGCGCGGGGTCACCGTGCTGCTGGACGGGCAGGGCGCCGACGAGCTCCTCGGCGGCTACGAGCAATACTTCGCGCCGTACGTCGATTCTCTGCGCGAGCGCGGAGACCTCGCCCGCCTCGAGCGCGAGCTCCCGCGCATCCGCGAGCGCTACCCCCTCGCCCTCGTCCCCCCCGCCCGGGCGCTGCGGGACCGCCTTCCCTTTCCCCTGCGCCGGCTCCTCTCGCGCGCGTTGGGGACCGGGACGAACCTCCTGTACGGGCTGCGCCCCGAAGCCGCCCGCGAGGTGATGCGGACGGCCGCCGCGCCGCGCCGGCCCGCCTACAGCCGCCTCGCCGATTCCCTCGAGCGGGACTCCTTCAGCCGTTCCCTCACGTCGCTGCTCCGCTACGGCGACCGCAACTCGATGGCGCACTCCCGCGAGGTTCGGCTTCCGTTCTGCGACCACCGCATCGCCGAGCTCGCGTTCTCCCTCCCGCCGCACCTTCTCATGGGGGACGCGCAAACCAAGCGCCTGCTGCGCGAGAGCATGCGCGGCATCCTTCCCGAGCCTGTGCGCGCGCGCTGGAACAAGCAGGGCTTCCGGCCGCCCCAGGACCTCTGGTTCCGGTCCCCGCGGATGCTCGAGGCGGCGCAAGACGTCTTCGGCTCCGCCTCCTTTCGCTCCAGCCGCTACTGGTCGGCCGTCTGGTGGCAAAAAGCCTTGGAGCGGACGCGGCGGGGCGAGCTCTCCCTGGCGTGGGCGCTTTGGCAGCCGTTCATCATCGAGAGCTGGAAAGCGCAATTTCTGGCCCCGGTCGCGGCCGCGCGGAGCCGCGCCGCCTCCGGACGCGGCGCCTAGGACGTCACGACGCGGCCCGGCGCCTCGCCACGGAGGCCAAGACCTCTTCCAGGCGACGCGCCTGATGCGCCCAGCGGAACCGCTCGAAGAGGCGGTCCCCGTCCGGGGGCTCCCCGCCCGGGCGCGCCTCGCCCGATAGCGTTCGGAGGAAGCCCGCGACCGCGTCCGCGTCGGCGGCGGGATAAAGCCGCCCGCCGACCTGCCGCGCCAGCTCCCTCGACTCCTCCGACTCGCCGCCGAAGGCCAGCACGGGACGCCTCGAGGAAAGGAGCTCGAGGAGCTTGTGGTGGAACGTCATCGGCAGCCAGACATAGGCGTTCACGAGAGCCGCCCGGCATCGCCGCGCCAGCTCCGAGGGCGGGAGATAGCCCGACGCTTCGTGCCGAATCCCAAGCCCCTCGGCGGCCGCCGAGAATAGATGGGTGTCCTGTCCGGAGTACCGCAGGACGCAGCGCGCGCGCTCGCTCGCCGTCAAGCCGTCCGCCCACAGGTCCACTCCGCGCATGAACGACCGGAGCGCGTCGCTCCGGTAGAGGCTTCCGACGAGGTGGATGAGCGTCTCCTCGCCGGCCTCGCGCCCGCCGGCCGGCGCGAAGAACGCGTCGTCGACCCCGCTGTATATCACCTCGGCGGGGCGGCCCAGCCAGCCGCTAGCCTGCTCGCTCACCAGGCGCGAATTGCACGTGAGCGCCGCCAGCGAGCGCAGGCGAAACGCGGTCCAACCGCGCAAGCTTCGGGGCACGTACATGAGGTTGTCCTTGACGTCGGCCACCCACGGGATTTGCAGCGAGCGCGCGACGCGGCAGGCCAGATGCAGCGACTCCACGTTTCCGAAGGTGCCCCAGACGACGTCGAGCCGGGACCCGCCTGGCGCGCGGCGCAGCAGCTCCTCGGCGGACCGCACCCAGGCGCTCCACTTGCCCCAGCGGAAGGCGATGTTGAACGCCGTCCGCGCGCTCCGAGCCGCGGCGAACGCCCAAACGCCCGCTTCCGACGGCTCCCGAAAATCGGCCGCCAGGACCCGCGGGGAGGAGCCGGCGTCGAGAGACGGCGGCGACGCCGGCTCCTTCGGAGGCGCGGCCAGCAGCGTGACGCCGTGCCCGAGGGCGGACAGGTGCTTCGCGAACTGCCAAGCGCGGACCCCGGAGACGTGCGGCGAGCGCGGGTGCGCGTAGTTGACGAGCAGGACGTTCAAGCCGGCCCGCCGTCGCCGCGCCTCATGGCTCTCAAAAGGAAACTCCGTGGACGCACGTACGCGGCGCGGAGCGCAGGCGGGCTTCGATCCAGCCCAGGTCGCGGACATAGACGATGTTCCGATCGAAGCAGTCGGCGGCTTTCAGGGGCTCCAGAGCCCGCGCGAAGGGACGGTAAGCGAAGGCTTGGAAGCCCAACGCCGACACGGCGTCTCGAGCCGCCTCCGGAGCGAAGCCCAAGGCCCGGCAGGAATGGTTTA
>DATLOS010000291.1:0-6400 GCA_035536155.1 Elusimicrobiota bacterium | reverse complement strand
CCGCTACGTGCCGCTGGCCGTGGTGCACCGCGTCTACGAGCGCCACCCCGCCATCGCCGCGGCGGCGGCCAAGCTCCCCAAGCGGAGCACGCTCACGCCGGCCTGGGAGAAGGACGACCCGAAGCGCCTCGTAGACCTCATGGAGACCCCCTGGCTCGAGCTCTCCCGCGGCCGCAAGACGAGCCTTCCCATCGTCGACCTCTTCGACACGGATCTCGTCGCGCGCCAGAAGGAGGACGCGCTGGCCAAGCTCAAGGCCGCGCAAAACCCCGACGGAGGATTTCCCTGGTTCGCGGGCGGGCGCTCGGACCCCTACATCACCCTCCTCGTCCTCGCCGGCTTCTCCGAGACCCAGCACTACGGCGTCGAGGCGCCCGCCCAGCTCGTGGGCCGCGCCGTCCGCTACGAGCTGGGCGAGCTCCCGCGCCGGCTCAAGCCGGACCAAGGCGAGCTCTCGCTGATCCTCTACGCCGCTTACGTCCTCACCTCCTTCCCCGAGGCGCTTTCGGCCAAGGTCCCGGAGCTCGCGGGAGCCCGGACGCTGGTGAAGGCTTGGCTCGACTACGCCGATGTGCACGCCGACGCCATGACCCAGCTGGGCAAGGCCTGCGCGGCCTGGGCCTACCGCCGCCTGGGCGAGAAGGCCAGGTCGGAGCGCTACCTGGACCGGGCGATGGACGGCGCGCGCGAGGAGGAGGGCGTCGGCGTGTACTGGCAGCCGGAGAAGCTCTCCTGGCTCTGGTACAACGACTCGGTGGAGACGCACGCCTTCGTCCTGCGCACGCTCCAGAACCTGCGGCCCAAGGACCCGCGCATCCCGGGCCTGGTCCAATGGCTCGTGTTCAGCCGCAAGGGCACGGAGTGGAAGTCCACCAAGGCCTCGGCCGCGGCCGTCTTCACCTTGCTCGACTTCATGAAGGCCCGCGGGGCGCTGGACAAGGGCGACGCCTTCGCCGTGGACTGGGGCTCCCAGCACGAGAGCGCGACGGTCGGGCCGGAGGACTGGCTGGCCACCCCGCTACGCTGGACGCGGCGCGCGGGCGAGATCGGCCCGGACGCGGCCCGGGTCAAGATCTCGAAGAAGGGCCCGGGCCTCGCCTTCGTCTCCGCCACGCACGTCTACACGACCGAGACGCCTGCCGAGGAGTCTGCGCCTGGCCTTTTGCGCGTGCATCGGCTATTCTTCAAGCGCGTGAAGGAAGGGGAAGACTACCGGCTCAAGCCGCTCAAATCCGGCGAGGCCGTGCGCGTCGGCGACCAAGTCGAGGTCCAGCTCCGCATCGAGGCCAAGTCCCAGTTCGAGTACATGCACCTCAAGGACCCAAAGGCGGCGGGCTTCGAGGCCGAGACCCTGACCTCCGGCTGGGTCTGGGACCAGCTCGGCCGCTACGAGGAGCCGCGCGACTCGCTCACCAACTTCTTCGTCTCCTGGCTGCCCCACGGCGAGTACGTCCTGCGCTATCGCCTGCGTCCCACCGTCGCGGGCCGCTTCCGCATCGGCGCGGCGACCTTGCAGTCCATGTACGCCCCGGAGTTCGCGGCCAACTCCGCCGGCTTCGAGCTCGCGGTCGAGGAATGAGCGTTTGATCCAGGTCCCCTGCCCGGAGTGCGGCGAGCTCCTCAACCTCGACGCGAAGTTCTGCCCCGCCTGCCGCAGCCCGCGCCATCCCGCCGAGGTCGCCCAGGCGATCGCGGAGAACCGCTGGTACCGGCGCCTGGGGCGCTTCCTCGCGCGCTCCAGCACGCTGTACACGGTGCTGGGGATCGCGACGGCCGCGGCGACCGGCTACGGGGTCCAGCGCGGCTGGATCTCGATCGGCGCGATGCCGTCCTTCGACAACGCTCCGGCGCCCGCTCCCGCCGCGCCCGCCCCGGCGGCCGCGCCGACGACGCCGGCCGCGCCGGCCAAGCCCAAGATCGACGCCTGGAGCGTCCACGGCCGCGCCTTCGAGCTCCTCACTCTCAAGCCCGTCGCCGGGGCGCGCGTCACCTTCAAGGACAAGAACGGCGGTCAGCCCGTCGAGTGCACCACGGACGCGGCCGGCGTCTACGCCGCGAAGCTCAAGCCGGTCGCGGAAGGCGGCTACGAGGTCTCCGCTTGGCACGCGCGCTACGGGGGGACGTTCCTCGAGGAGGGGGACGTTCCCTTCAAGGACATGAGCCCCGAGCGCAGGCGAGAAGAGCGCGATACCCTTTACTCCGCCAAGGTCGTCCACGTTCCGCTTCTTCTGGCGCCGGGGCAGGCGGACCTCGAGTACAACTTCGCGCTCATTTCAAAGAACAATTAACAACGGCATCGGCGCCGACTAGAACCTTCCTCTATAGAGGGAGCAAGACCGGCAAACCCCCGGCGCCGGCCCCTTCTCCAGCGCGCTCCGGAAGCGTTCGTATTCAACCCCGTTCCAGACCGCCTCGACGCCGTCGCGGGCCATGTCTCCCAGCTGCGCGCGGTCCGGCGTGGCCACCATGCAGCAGGGCATCGCCAGCCCCTGATAGCTGACGTAGGCCCCGCGCCAAGGCCAGTCGCAGCGCTCCCGTCCGGGCGTCCCCTCGGGATAGGCGTCCTCCGAGACCCGGGGAAGCCGGAGCTCGACGCCCTCCTGCCGCGCGGCCGCGCGCGCGCGCGCGAAGCATTCCTCGATCCGCCTGGGCTCCTCGCCTAGCAGCGATTCTCGCTCGACGTACTCCCGCATCGGGGCATAGTGGGACGGCAGGCTTTCCTCGCCGAAGTCGTGGGCAAGATGCTGGACGAAGATGGACGGGATCTCGAGGCGCCGGGCCAAGGCCGGCAGGGAGCCAAGCTCCTCCAGGTTCCGCCGCATGACGACGAACACCAAGCGCAGGCGCGGGAGCTCCCGCGAGAGCTTCCGCTTCGCCCACGCCAGCAGGCGGACCCCGCGGAGGACGCCGTAGAATGTCGCGCCGGCCCGGATGCTCTCGTAAGCGCCGCGGGTCGCGCCGTCGATCGAGACGTGGATCGTGTCCAGGCCCGAGGCGGCCAGGCGCAGGGCCTTGCGCCGGTTGAGCAGGGTGCAGTTCGAGTTGACCGACACGGTCCAGCCTCGGGATGCCGCATAGGCGATCATCTCCGGGAGCCTGGGATGCATCATGGGCTCGCCGAGGCCCTGCAGGTGAAGCTCGCGCGTCCCCGGAAACTGCTCGACCAAACGGACGAAGGCCTCGTAGGGCATCAGCGCCGGCGGCCCCCAGGGGGGGCCGTCGCGCCGATACTGGATCGGGCACATGGCGCAGCGCAGGTTGCACTGGCCGACGGGCTCGATCTGGACGAAGGCGGGAAGCTCCATGCCCCTATTAAAGCCGTCCGATGTGAGATCCCCTGGACGCGGGCGTCAGCGCTTTGTCTCCTCCGCCCGAGCTCCGCCCATCTTGGCGGGGACGCTCCAGTCCGCGTCGGCGCTGGCGCCCGTCAGCGGGTGCAGGCCCACGACGCTTAAGAAGAGCTCGGCGCTCCCGGCGTGCCGGGCCGAGGCCCGCACCTCGCCGAAGTGCCCCGCGAGCGCGAAGTACGCAGTGAAACGCAGCGCGGCGCCGAGGAGGAAGAGCGCATGGAGGGAATAGCCGGAGAGCGCGGGCAGGCGCTCCGCCAGGAGACTGCCGAGGGAGCCGCCGAGGAAGACGGCCACGCCGTTGAGCAGGTTGTAATAGCCCAGGGCGCGCACGCGCTTCGCGGGCGCCACCGCTTCGTAGATGAAGTTCGTGGAGCAGAGGTTGAAGCCGGCCCAGAGGAAGCCGCTCGCGGCCTCGACGGCGCACAAGACCGAGGGGCGCTCGCTCAGGCACCAGAGAGCCGGGATCAGGGGGAGGAGGAAGCCGTTGAGGCGAAGCACCCGGACGTTGCCCACGAGGTCCGCGTGGCGTCCCCAGGCGGGGTAGCTTCCGAACGCCAAGGCCGCCGAGGCCAGCTGCACGGCGGTGTAGGGGACGAGCGGGAAGCCGAGGTCGCGGAGCATGTGCACGCTGAAATAGGACGCGGTCACCTGGGTGGCGAAGGTGACGCCCGACACGTAGGCGATGAAGCGGGCGAAGTTGCTCCGGCGCAGGCGCGCCACGAAGGAGCCCGCGTCGAACTCGTCGCCCGGGTGGGGATGCTCGGGGACCTCCACCATGCGCCGCATGTAGGGCAGCGAGATCCAGCGCGCGGCGCAGGCGGCGCCCATGACGAGGCAGAATGAGAGGGCCTGCGACACCTTCCCCAGGAGCTGAAGGGCGACGCCGAAGAGCGCGGCGGTGACCATGCCGGAGATGCCGATGAGCTGGGAACGGCTGCCGAAGTACCGCCCCCGGCGGCTTTCGTGGAGGTAGTCGCTCATGAGGCTTCCCCACGGCGGCCCCATGACCGCCCCGACCACGCGGAAGGCCGCGACGAGCGCGAAGGCCGTCCAGACCCCGCCGCGGGGACGCAGGAGGGCCAGCGCCGGAAGCGGCGCCAGCGCGAGGGCCTGGAGGACGGTCCCCGCGACCAGGACGCGGCGGCGGTTTCCGGCCGCGCGCAGGACGTCGACCACGAAGAATTGGGACACGGCCGACAGGAATCCCGGCAGGGCCGCGAAGAAGCCCAGCTCGGCCGCGCGCGCTCCCAGGAAGAGGGCGAAAGGCACGAGGAAGAAGTCGAGGACGGTGGTCGCCACCTGGGCGGCGACGCCCTCGGCCCGGCTCGCCGCCAGGCTGTCCTCTATCCGTGCGGCCAAGCGCGCGGCTTTCTCGGGCATGGTGGATACCGTCCATTCCCAGTGTAGGGAGGCCGCCCGTCGGCCACCAGTGAGCCCGTGTAACGATCTCGGGCGACAAAAGATTTACCGCCGGACGATTTGCGCCCGACCGCGCGCGGGCTAGAATCCGCGAATGAACCTGCAGCGGCTGCGCCCGCGCTCCGTGGCGGTCCTCCGGGCCCTCCAGCTCGGAGACCTGCTCTGCGCCGTCCCGGCCCTACGGGCGCTGCGCGCGGCCCTGCCGCGCGCGCGCGTGACGCTGATCGGGCTGCCCTGGGCCGCCGAGTTCGCCCGCCGCCTGCCCGCCTACATCGACGACTTCGTCGAGTTCCCGGGCTGGCCGGGCCTGCCCGAGCGCGAGGTGGACTCGGCCGCCGTCCCGCGCTTTCTCCACGAGATGAAGGCCCGGCGCTTCGACCTGGCGCTCCAGCTCCACGGCAGCGGCGCGCACGTGAACTCGCTGACGTGCCTGCTCGGCGCCGCGCGCACGGCGGGCTTCTTCGTGCCGGGCGCCTTCTGCCCGGATCCCGACTCCTATCTCCCGTATCCGGACGGCGGCCCCGAGCCCCGCCGCCTGCTCGCCTTGCTCGAATTCCTGGGGGCGCCCCCGGCGGGCGCCGCCCTGGAGTTCCCGGTCTCCGAGGAGGACGAGCGCCGCTGGGCGGAGCTCGCCCGCCGCTTCGAGCTGCGGCCGCGGGCCTTCGCCTGCGTCCACGCCGGGGCCCGGTGGCCCAGCCGGCGCTGGCCCGTCGAGCGCTTTGCGGGGGTCGCGGACGCCCTCGCGGCCGACGGCCTCGCCGTGGTCCTCACGGGCTCCGCGGCGGAAGGCGCGCTCGCCTCCGAGCTCGGGCGCCGCATGCGCGCTCCGGCCGTGAACCTCGCCGGGCGCACGGACCTGGGCACGCTCGCCGCCCTGCTTCGCGACGCCCGCCTCGTCGTCTGCAACGACACCGGCGTCTCGCATCTGGCCGCGGCGGTGGGAACCCGCAGCGTGGTGGTGGCCAGCGGCTCCGACGTCCGGCGCTGGGCCCCGGAGGACGCCGCGCGCCATCGCGTGCTGAGCGTCGACGTCGACTGCCGGCCCTGCGACTTCCCGATCTGTCCGATCGGGCATCCCTGCGCCCTCGAGCTCGGCGAGGACGCCGTGGCCCGCCAGGCCGTGGAGGCGGCGTCCCTATGAGCCGCCGGCTCCGCGTCCTCGTGTGGCACCTCCACGGAGCCTACCTCCTCTATCTCACCCGCGGCCGCCACACCTACTACGTGCCCTCGCGCCCCGAGCGCAGCGGCGACTACATCGGCCGCTGGGGCCACCTCCCGTGGGGCCCCAACGTCGTCGACGTCCCCGCCGACGAGGTGCGGCGCCTGCCCCTCGACTGCATCGTCTACCAGACGCCCGGCCAATACGCCGAGGAGAGCCGCAAGATACTCTCGCCCGAGCAGCGCCGCCTTCCCCGCGTCTACCTGGAGCACGAGCCCCCGCACGAGCACGCGACCGAGCGGCGGCATTGGGTGGCGGACGACCCCGACGTTCTGCTGGTGCACGTCACCCACTTCAACCGGCTGATGTGGGACAACGGCCGCGCGCCGACCGCGGTGGTGGAGCACGGCGTCCCCGAGCCCCCGGTCCGCTGGCGCGGGGATTTGGCGCGCGGCGTGAGCGCGGTCAACAA
>DATLOS010000290.1:0-6146 GCA_035536155.1 Elusimicrobiota bacterium | reverse complement strand
GCCCCTGCCTCCCATCCCCGTCCCCGACGGCCGCCCCATCGCCGCGGCGGCCTGGGGCGAGCGGGTCTACGTCCTCGATGGAAAGAAGAGCGCCCTCCTGATCTTCGACGCGGCCGGCAAGCTCCTCAAGACCGTGGGCGGCCCCGGCCCGGAGCGCGGGCGCTTCGCCTCGCCCGAGGGGCTGAGCGTGAGCCCCGACGGCGAAGTCGCCGTCGCGGACACCGGCAACAACCGCGTCCAGATCTTCGACTCCGAGGGCAACTTCCACGCCGTCCTCGGGAGCAAGGGCGCGGAGCCGGGCAAGCTCCGCTCGCCCCGCTCGGCCGCCTTCGGCGACTTCGGCCGCGTGTTCGTGGCCGACACCGGCAACTCCCGCATCGAGGCGTTCACGAAGGAGGGCGTCTTCCTGTTCTCCTTGGGGACCAAGGGCAGCCTGCCGGGCCAGCTGAAGGAGCCGGTGCGCGTCGCGGCCGACCCGTCGGACCACCTCTATGTCCTCGACGCCGGCAACCGCAAGCTCCTCGAGTTCGACTCGAGCACGGGCTTCCTGAGAGAGCGCGCCTTCGAGTTCGCCGACCTGGACGTCGACGAGTACGGGTTCATGTACGTCTTGGAGCCCGGCAAGGGCAAGGTGCACGAGCTCGCCCCGGGCGGACGTCTCCTGGGCAGCTTCGGCGCGGCGGGCTCGGGGCCCGGACAGTACAAGAGCCCCGCGGCTCTCTCCGTCTCCGCGGACGGCGCGGTCCTCGTCGCGGACGCGGGCAACGCCCGGGTCCAGCGCGTGCGCGTCGCGAACCGCCAGAAGACCGAGCGCATCCATCCCAAGGCCGAGACGCGCCTCCTGGTCGCGCCGGCGAAGGCGTGGAACTTCCAGGCGTCGGCGCTCGGGGCGCAGGGCGACCGGATCTACGCCTACCTGCCCAAGTCCCAGCGCTTCGTGATCGTCGGGGCCGACGGCAAGGAGCTGGGGCGCTTCGGGGGCCGGACCGGAAAGCCCGAAGCCGACACCAAGAACGCCCGCGGCCTCGCCTCCAGCGAGAAGTACGGGATCTTCGTCGCCGACACCGACGGCGGGCGGGTGCAGGTCTTCGACAAGGACGGCAGCTTCAAGAGGATCTTCGGCCAGACCCAGGGCCCTTTCGACAGCGCCCGGAAGGAAGGCCGCGTGAAGACGCCGGTCGCCGTCGCCATCAACGAGGCGGGGACGGTGTACGTGGCCGACGAAGGCAACCGCCGGGTGAGCGCCTTCGGGCCCGACGGCTCCTATCTCTTCGAGTTTGGCCCGAAGATCGGGCAGCTCGAGCTGCAGAGGCCCGCGTCCCTGGCCTTCGACGACAGCGGCTTCGTCTATCTGCTCGATCGCGGCTTGAAGAAGGTCCTGAAGCTGGAGCCCTCGGGCGGCTTCGTGGCGGCGTGGGGCGAGGAGGGCGCGGGCCCCGGGCAGCTGGGCGATCCCGTGGCGCTGGCCTACGACGGCCGGACCTACGTCTACGTCCTGGACCGCGGCAACTCCCGGGTCTCGGCCTTCACCCGGGACGGCAAGTGGGTGACCGACTTCTTCTCGAAGGGCGACGACGACCGCAGCCTGGCCGACCCCGCCGCGATCGCCGTGCTGGGTCACGACCTGGTGGTCTCCGACCCGACGCGCGCGCGCATCCTCTCCTTCCGCCTGCGCCCGCGCCTGGCGCCGCCGGTCGCGGTCTCGGCCAAGACCGTGGAAGGGCAGGTCCTGCTCTCCTGGGAGGGCACGAAGGACCCGTGGCTGGCGCGCTACCGCGTCTACCGCGCGGCCCAGCCCTTCGGCCCGTACGCCGAGGTCGGCCAGTCCGCGGCGCCTTCTTTCCGGGACGACAAGACCGAGGCGCTCAAGACCTACTACTACCGCGTCGGCGCCGAGTCCCTGCCGGGCGAGGTGGGCCCGCTCTCGCGGCGCGTCGAGGTGGCGGTGGACGCGGCCACCAACCGGGCGCCGATCGAGATCTCGGCCGCGGCGCTGGGCGCGATCTTCCCGTCGCGCTACAAGTGGTATCTCAAGAACCCGCTGGGCTCGGTCGAGATCGTCAACAACCTCGACGTGCCCTTCAAGGACGTGGGCGTGTCCTTCCGGCTCAAGGACTACATGGACTTCCCCACGGAGAAAGTCCTGCCTTCCATCGAGCCCCATCAGAAGCTCGAGATCCCGCTCCTGGCCACCCTCAACAACCGCATCCTCGAGGTCACCGAGGACACGCCGGTCCAGGCGGAGGTCGCGGTCACCTATTTCGAGAAGGGCGAGAAAAAGACGGTCTCGCGCGCGCTGCCCCTGCGCGTCTACTCGCGCAGCGCCATCACCTGGGAGGACCCGCGCCGCATCGGGGCGTTCATCACCCCGAACGACCCGCCCGCGTTCCTCCTCCAGTCCGAGATCCTGCGCTCCACGGTCCCCGCCGCGGCGCTGGAGCTCAACGCCCCCTTGGTGAAGGCGATCCAGCTCTGGAACGGGCTGGGCGCCTTGGGCTTCAAGTTCCTGGCGCGGCAGAACAACCCCTTCGCAAAGATCTTCGAGGACAAGAGCTTCCCGGTGGACTACCTGCAGTTCCCGCGGGACACGATCCGCCGGCGCGGCGGCGAGTGCGACGACCTGGCCGCCCTCTTCGCGGCCCTGCTCGAGGGAGCCGGCGTGCGCGCCGCGCTCATCGACTACCCCGGCCACGTCGCCATGCTCTTCGACACCGGCGAGTCGGAGCCCACCGAGGTGGGCCTGCCCGCCGACCAGCTCGTCCCTTATAAAGGAACGCTCTGGGTGCCGCTCGAGACCACCATGCTGGGCACGCCCTTCGACGAGGCCTCGCGCAAGGCCTTCCTCGCGTATCGGGACATGGAGAAGGCGGGCAAGGCCTCCATCATCGACCCGCGGGAGGCCGTCGACGTGTACGAGCCGGCCACCTTGCCCTCGAGCGACGCCCAGCTGGAGGTCCCCGACCCCGCCGAGGTCGCGCGCCGCTCCGAGCCGACGCTCGCGTTCTACGAGCAGAAGCGGCTCGAGTTCCTCAAGGCGCACTGGGGCGCGGAGGCCGCGGCCCACCCGGACGAGCCCGAGCTCGCGAACCGGCTCGCCGTCGTCCTGGGCCAGTCCGGCCTCGCGGACGAGGCGCGTAAGGAGCTCGAGCGCGGCTTGGCCAAGGCTCCCGCGCACTCCGGGATGCTCAACAACCTCGGCAACCTCGCCTTCCTGCGCGGCGACTACGAGGAGGCCGCCAAGCGCTACGCGGCCGCCGCGCAGGCGGATCCCTATGATCCGGGAGTCTGGATGAACCTGGTCCGGACCTCCATGAAGCTGAACCAGCGGGACAAGGCCCAGGAGTTCGGCGTGAAGGCGCTAGCGCTGGATCCGGGCCGCCAGTGGGAGCTCGACGTCCTGACCAAATGAAGGGGGATTCCATGAGGATATTGCTGGCTGTCGCGCTTTTGGGAGCCGGGCGGGCGCTCGCCGCGGACGCTCCTTCGAAGCCCGCGGAACCCGCGCCCGCGCAGGGTGCGGCGCCCAGCTCGGCCGACGCCAAGAAGCCCGCGGCGGAGTGGTTCAAGAACTGGCGCCGGGGCCTCGAGAACAGCGCCGTCTCCGGCCACCACCGCAAGCTGAAATCTCACCAGGTGGCCGCCGTCCGCGGCTTCAACCAGAGCGGCAACCCGCGCGCGCCTTATTGGAAGGACGGCATCTCCAAGCAGGCCGACGCCGAGCTCCAGGCGGAGCGCAAGGAGCTCCTCGCCGTCACCGATCTCGTCGCGGAGGGCAAGGACGGCGAGGCGGGCAAGGCGCTCGACGCCTTCGAGGCGAAGCATCCGAAGAGCTCGTTCAAGGACGAGGTCCGCGCCGCGCGCGAGCAGCTGGCCCCGAAGACCCCCTGAGCGCTCTGTTCCCCGACCCGAGCGCCGCCGAGGAGGACGGCTTCCTCACCTCGTCGGTGCGGCTCACCGCCGAGAACGCGCTCGAGGCCTACCGGCGCGGGATTTTCCCGTGGTTCGAGCGCGGCGGCTTCGGCTTCTGGTTCAGCCCGCCCCAGCGGGGACTTCTCGAGCTGAGCGAGCTCCACGTCTCGCGCCGCTTGGGCCAGCTCATCCGCCAGGGCCGCTACCGGATCACGATCGATCGGGCCTTCGCCGACGTCCTGCGCGGCTGCGGCGCCCGGCGGCGCCTGCGCGGCGAGGAGACCTGGATCACGCCCCGCTTCGTGAGCGTCTACACGGAGCTCCACCGGCGCGGCTTGGCGCACTCCGTCGAGGCCTGGGACGGCGACGCGCTGGCCGGAGGCATCTACGGCATGCACGTCGACGGGGTCTTCTCGGGCGAGAGCATGTTCCACGCCGAGCCCAACGCCGGGAAGGCGGCCTTCGTCGGCCTGGCGGAGCACCTTCGGTCCCGGGGCCTGCGCTGGATGGACACGCAGGTGGTCACGTCCGTCGTCGCGTCGCTCGGCGCCCGGGAGATCTCCCGGGCGGACTATCTTCGGCGCCTCGCCGAGGCCCAGCGCGCGCCGATTCCTTTTCTCGCCCCAGACGCGGCTTAGCCGGGACGAGCCGCCTCCGCGGCTAGATGCTTCGGATTTCGAACTATTGTCAACAATACTTCGTTTTCCGAAAGATCTTGCGGCATCGCGGAAGCGATGCCGTCCTGACGCGAATATCCGAATTGCGTTAGCGTCATGGGCGGCGCCGCAAGAGCCCGCGTTATGACTGCCCGGGCATATTTCCCCGTTTGGTACGGGCGAATATGCCCGAGAAGACATTCTCTCGGGCGGCAGCGCAGGTCGCCATCGCGCCACCCGCCGCGTTAGCGCGATAAAGCCAGGTGGTTTTCGGGGGGAGGCCCGAGATCACGCTGCCGAAGTGTTGGCGACAACAGTCGCGCCGCGCGGCGTCCGCTTGAGCAGCTTGCCGAGGACCCACACGGCGACTGACGCCGCCAGGCCCGGATAGAACGGGAACTCCTTCCCCGCGGCCCAGGCGGCGGTGGCGCCGAGCCAACCGGCGAGGCTCACGGCGAGCGTCCAGCGCGGCTTCAGGCGCAGCGGCTCGAAGTAGCAGGAGAGCGTCGGCAGCAGGAGCCCGGGGATGATGGTCGAGCCCAGGACGTACCAGAGGGCGACCACCGAGGGCAGCGCCAAGGCCATCGCGAAGGAGAGGAGGGCGCTCGCGACGAGGCCCGCGCCCACCCACTTCTCGGCCCGCTCCCCGGCGCCGAGGACGCGGCCCAGCGTGTCCCTCGCCAAGCTGATCGCCGAGAGGAAGCTGTGCGAGGCCAGCGCCGCCGCCGTGGACGCGGCTACGCCGGCGAGGAACAGGCCGCGCGCGGCGCCGGGCAGCACGGCGGCGGCCAGGCGCGGGTAGGCCTCCAGCGGCTGGGTCAGCGCCGGCTCCAGCGCGCGCGCGTAGAGCCCGGCCGTCGTGGTCATCGCGTCGAAGACGAACCAGAAGAACACCGAGACGGCGATCCCGGCCCGGGCGACGCGCGCGTCGCGGGCCGCGCTCACTCGCTGGTGAAAGGAAGGATCGACGAAGGTCCAGAGAGCGATGAAGGTCCAGCTCAGGACGTAGAGCGGGCTCTGGCCGCCCAGGGGACGCAGAAGCTCGGCCGGAAGGCGGGCGCCCAAGCTCAGGGGCGAGCCGGCCGCGCGCCAGGCGAACGGCAGCACGCAGGCGAAGCCCGCGAACATGAGGACGAAGTGGAGGCGGTTCGCCGCGACGTCGGAGCGCAGGCCGCCGCGGAACAGGAAGGCGAGGCAGCCGGCGAGGGTCAGCGCCAAGCACGCCGGCAGGGGCCAGCCGGTGACCCAGCGCCCCAGCGTGCCCAGCATCAGCGCCTCGCTGGCCGGGTTGGTCAGGAGAAAGAGGAGGAAGCCGCCCAAGACGGCGGCCGGCCGGCCGCAGGCCCGCTCCAGGTGATCCGGCAAGGTCATCCCCGGGGCGACGCGCACGCGCCCGGCGAGGAAGGCCGCGTAGAGCAGGGCGAAGACATAGTAGGGAGCGCCCTGCATCAGCCAGTTCGCGACCCCGAAGCGGTACACCGACTCGCCGACCCCGAGCGTCCCGCCGTAGAAGCTGGGGACCAAGGTGGCGACGAAGTCGGGCAAGGTCAGCGCGCGGCCGGCGAGGAGGTAGTCCTCGGC
>DATLOS010000289.1:0-3295 GCA_035536155.1 Elusimicrobiota bacterium | reverse complement strand
CGCCGGACGTATTCTTCCTCCGCGGCGGCCGCCGCCGGCCTGACGGCGAGGGCGAGGCCCAGCAGCGCCCAGGTCGCGATCCTTCCGGCGGGATTCACAGATGGATTATAGTCCGAATTCCGGCTATAACCTCCGCGTGAGCTTCATCGCTTCCTGGCGGGAGCGCGGCCTTCTCAAGAATGACCAGGCGGAGCTGCTCTCCCGCATCGAGGACGGACGCCTGTTCTCGGTATCGGCGGAGCTCCGGGCTCTCCTTTATATAGGCGCCCTCTTTCTCATCGGCGGCATCGGCGCGACCGTCCAGAAGCGCGTCGACCTGGGGCCCGCCGCGATCGCGGGGCTGCTGGCACTCGGCGTCGCGGCCTGCGCGTGGTACTGCCTGGCGCGGGCGAAGCCTTATTCGGACGAAGCCGTAGAGTCGCCGACCTTGGCCTTCGACTACGTCCTCTACCTGGGCTGCGCCCTCCTCGGCATCCTCTTCGGCTACTTGGAGACGAAGTTCCACCTCCTGGCCGAGCACTGGGACTACTATCTGCTCGGGTCGGGGGCCCTGTTCACCGCGCTGGCCTACCGCTTCGACAACCGCCTGGCGCTGGCGACGGGCCTGCTCAACGCGGGGGCCTGGTTCGGCATCCGTCCCGAGCGCTGGGATGTTCCCCATTTCGGCCTCCGCTCGCGCGCCGTCTTGTTCGGCGCGCTGCTCCTCGCCGCCGCCCGCGCCACGCACGGCGGGAGGATCAAGCGGCACTTCCGGGACTCGTACGGCCTGCTCGGGCTTCACGTTCTGGCCTGCGCCCTGCTCTCGGGGATGTTCGAGAAGGGAGCGCTTTCCGCCTATACCCCGGTCTTGGCCGCGCTCGTCGGCGCCGCCGTCTACGTCGCGCTGGAGCTGCGCGGCTTCGAGTACTTCCTCTCCGCCGCGGCCTACGGCTACGTCGGGCTCTCCTATTGCGTGCTCAAGCAGGGGCGCTGGGACGGCGGGGCCGCCTCGCTCTACTTCCTCGTCTCCTCGACGGCGATGGCGGCCCTGGTCTTCTCCATGCGCCGGAGGCTGGAGCGGAAGCAATGAGGGCGTTCGCGGCGGAGGACGAGGAGCGCGTCTACCGCGCCGAGACGGCCCGGGGCTGGCGGCGTTCCGGGCTCGTCTCCGAGGAGCAGCTGGCGGGCATCGAGAAAGAGATCGGAGCGCTGCCCCTGCAAGCGAGCTGGCCGATCCGCGTCCTCCTCTTCGCCTTCGCGTTGGGCGCCTGCGCGGCCTACTTCGGGGTGGTGGAGTGGCTCGTGCGCGATCGGAGGATGGAAGGCCTGTGGTTCTGCGCCAGCTCACCGGCGCTCTACTTCCTCGCCTTGGGGCTCATCGTGCGGCATCGCCTCTACCGCTTCGGGATCGAGGAGGGCCTGCTCCTCGGGGCCGCGGTCCTGCTGTTTCCGGGCGTCGGGGCCCTCGCGTCTTATCCGGCCCGCGCTCTGCTCGCGGGGTCGGCCGGGAGCGCCGCGCTCGTCTTCCTCGCGCTTCGCTTCGGCTATCTGTGGGCGCGTCTGGGGGCGATCTTGGCGGTCTCGTTCACCGTCGCCGACCAATGCCGGGGCCTCTCGGAGAACGAGACGCGGGTCCTTTTCGCCGCGCTTTATGCCGCCGCGCTCGCGGCCTCATTTCGATTCCGCCCGCCGGATTTCGATCGCTCCCGGCACCAGACGGTGCAGGGGGTCCTGGCCTTGGGCGTCGGCCTCTTCCTCAACCTCAAGCTCGATGCCATCCTGTCTTTTGGAGGGCGCGCGAGCCGCGGCGCCGGGGCGTTCTATTGGGCGACCTTCGCCGCCGCCTGGCTGCTCCCGGCGCTGGCCCTGGCATTCGCCGTTCGGCGGCGCCACCGCGCCCTGCTCATCGCGGGCGCGCTGCTGGCCGGGGTCGCCTGCGCGACGAACAAGCCCTACCTCGGTCTCGAGCGCCGCGTCTGGGATCCGGCCGTCTTCGGCGCCCTGTTGATGGCCGTCGGCGCGGCTTTGACGCGCTGGCTCCGGCGCGGCCCGGAGGGAAGGCGGGACGGCTGGACGGCCGAGCCTCTGATCGCGGGACGCGGCGAGCGGGCCGGATTGGCGGCCTGGCTCGCGGGGGCGGCCGCCGCGCCAGGGCGCGCGGCTCAGCCGGGATTCTCGGGCGGCGGCGGCTCCTCGGGCGGGGCCGGGGCCGGCGGGGCCTTCTGAGGCCTTGACGCCGCCAGCGTCAAATTGTGTTAATGCGCCCATGAAATCCGCCCTCGTCGCCGTCGGAAGCATGCTCGCGCTCGCCGTCCTGCTGGGCCTCTGGTACATGGGCGTCTACAACGGCTTCGTGGCCGCTCAGGAGGCGACCAACTCCGCTTGGGCGCAGGTGCAGAACGATTACCAGCGGCGCGTCGACCTGGTGCCGAACCTGGTCGAGGCGGTGAAGGGCGCGGCCAACTTCGAGAAGTCCACCTTGACCGCGGTGGTGGACGCGCGCGCCCGCGCCACCAGCTTCACCGTGGACAAGTCCATCCTCAACGACCCCGCCCAGTTCAAGAAGTTCGAGGCCGCGCAGGGCGAGCTCGGCTCGGCCCTTAGCCGCCTCATGGTGGTGGTCGAGAAATACCCCGAGCTGAAGGCGACGCAGAACTTCCGCGACTTCGCCGTCCAGCTCGAGGGGACCGAGAACCGCATCGCCGTCGCGCGACGGGATTTCAACCAAGCCGCTCAGGACTACAACGTCCGCATCCGGCGCATGCCCGGCTCCATCGTGGCGGGGATCTCCGGCTTCAAGGAGCGCCCTTACTTCGAGGCCGCGGCGGGGGCGGAGAAGGCGCCGGCGGTGAAGTTCTAGCTTGATCTCGCGGAGGGCGGCGGCGTCCCTCCTCGTCATTCTCCTTCCCGCGGTTGTCTGGGCGGGAAAGGCCGTCCCGCCTTCGCCATCCTCCTACGTCTACAACGAGGGCGTGGTCTCGGCCGCGGCCGAGGCGCGGCTGAGCCAGGCGCTGGGCGCCTTCGAGCGGGAGACCGGCCACCAGTTCGTGGCGGCTCTTTTCCGGAGCCTGGACGGAGAGAGCCTCGAGGACTACTCGAACCGCGTCTTCCGCGCCTGGAAGATCGGCGACGCCAAGCGCAACGACGGCCTCCTTTTCGCCCTTTATAAAGACGATCGGCGCTGGCGCGTCGAGGTGGGCTACGGCCTCGAGGGCACCCTGACCGATCTCGAGGCCGCGGAGATCGCCCGCGACGGCGTTCCCTATTTCAAGAATGGAGACTACGACCGGGGCGTGCAGGCCGTGGTCGACGGCTT
>DATLOS010000288.1:0-3803 GCA_035536155.1 Elusimicrobiota bacterium | reverse complement strand
CACCGGCGGCGCCCACGGCTTCTCCCCGGACGGGAAGCTCTACGTGGAGTCCGACGTCGACGCCGACCGCACGCGCCTCCTCGAGGTCGATCCCGCCGACGGCGCGCGCCGCGAGCTCTCCAGCCACCCCGAGGTGGACTTGGGCCCTCTGCTCTTCCACCCCCGGACCTACGCCGTGCAGGCCGCCGGCTACGAGTCCGATCGCCTCGAGTGGTCGCTGCTGGACCCGGACCTGGCCGAGGACTTCGCCGCGCTCAAGCGCCAGGCCGCGGGCGACTTCCAGGTGGTGAGCCGCGACGACGCCGACCGGCTCTGGGTGGTGCTGGACCAAGCCGACCGCCGGCCCGCGCGCTACTTCCTATATCATCGCGCCTCCCGGAAGGCCGAGTTCCTGTTCTCGACGCGCCCGGCCCTGGAGGAGCACCCCCTGGCCGAGATGCGCCCGGTGAGATTCACGGCGCGCGACGGCATGGGCTTGCGCGCCTATTTGAGCCTGCCCCCGCGCGCCGAGCCGCGCGGCCTCCCGCTCGTCCTCCTGGTTCACGGCGGGCCCTGGACCCGCGACCACTGGGGCTACCACCCCGAGGCGCAGTGGCTGGCCAACCGCGGCTACGCCGTGCTCCAGGTGAACTACCGCGGCTCGACCGGATTCGGGAAGCGTTATCTCCACGCCGGGGACCGGGAGTGGGGCGCGAAGATGCAAGACGACCTCACCGACGCGGCGCGCTGGGCCGTGGCCCAGGGCTACGCCGACCCGGAGAGGATCGCGATCCACGGCGGCTCCTACGGCGGCTACGCCGCCTTGGCCGGGGCCGCCTTCACCCCGGACGTCTACGCCTGCGCCGTCGACGTGGTCGGCCCCTCCAGCCTCGAGACGCTGATCCGCTCCATCCCGCCGTACTGGGAGCCGATGAAGCGGGTCTTCTCCCTGCGCGTGGGCGACGTCGAGACCGAGCCCGAGTTCCTGCGCTCGCGCTCGCCGCTGTTCGCCGCCGACCGGATCCGGATCCCGCTCTTGATCGCCCAAGGCGCCAACGATCCGCGGGTCAAGCAGGCGGAGAGCGAGCAGATCGTCGCCGCGCTCAAGGCCACGGGCAAGGAGGTCGAGTACCTGCTCTACCCCGACGAGGGGCACGGCTTCGCGCGCCCCGAGAACCGGCTGTCCTTCTACGCCGCGGCCGAGGCCTTCCTCGCCCGGCATCTGGGCGGCGAGGCCGAGCCGGCGGCTCAGCGCCCTTTGCGCGCCGCGGCCAAGCGCTCGACGTAGAAGGCGCGCAGCCCCTCGTAGCCTTCGGCCGAGCGCATCGCCGCCGCGCACTCCAGGTTGTTCTTGAGGAGGACGCGCGCCTCGGCGGCGGACGGCGGGCTATCGAGATACGCCTGCGCCCGCTCCCGCTCGGCGGGGTCCGTCGAGGTCTTGAGGATCTTCTCGTCGCGCGCGGTCTGCACGAAGATGTCGCGCAGGTTGCCTTCGTCCTTCTTGAGCGCGCGCAGGAACGCCTTCTCGCCCGCCTCGCGCACCGAGATCTTCGTGGGGTAGGTCTCGCGCACGAGCTCCGCGAGCGCCTGGGGCCCCTCGTTCCAGCGGGCGAGGATGGTGCCGTTCTGGGCGTCGATGTCGAGGAGCATGCCCTCCTCCCAGAGATCCGGACGCAGCCCGACCGCCTCCTTGGCGACCCGGGCGTTGTCGTAAAAAGCGAGGATCTCGTCCTCGAGCACTCCCGCCCCGCATTGGACGCCTAGGGCGCGGCGCATCTGCTCCTCGACGATGCCGTGCCGGATCTCGTGGGCGATGATGGGAGCCGCCTTCCAGGCCAGGAACTCCGCCGCGCGCGCGGCGTCGAGGCCCCGCTGCTCGAGCTCGACGGCCTGGGACACGAGGTAGGTGCGGTTGAGGAGGATGCCCCCCCGCGCGTAGCGAGCCGCGGTGCGGGCCTTGATGTCATGCCCGGTGTCCGTGATCACCAGACCGACCTCGCGGCGGCGCGAGACGAACGCGCTGTGCTCCCGCGTGGTCTCGAGGCGGGCGAGGACGTTCTCGCACTCGCGCGTGAAGGCGCTGCCGAAGTCCGGGTTCTCCCGGATGTAGCGCTGGATCTCGTCCGCCTCCGAATCATTGGCCGCCCCGAGGCGGACCTGGGCCCGGACGCCGAGGGAGCCCGCGAGAACCAGGGCGAAAGCCAGAAGCAGGCGGCTCACGCCTCGATGGTACTTTATTAGCGGGGCCGGCCCTTGATGCGCAGCGCGCTGGCGAGCTCGTCGTCCTTGCGCGCGGGGGCCTTCGGGGCGGCCGCCTTCTCGGCCAGCACGAGCATGCGCTCGCTCTGGATGCCGTACGCGCCCTGCTCGAAGTCGCCCCAGACTCCCTTGAAGACGAAGCCCGCGCGCTCCAGGAGCGAGACGGCCTCGGTGAGGGAGTACACCCGCAAGGTGTCGCCCAGGCTCGCGGGGCGCGGCCGACCCTCCAAGATCCCGCGGCAGTCGAGGCGGCCGCTGCGCAGGTCGTAGATGGGCCGCCCCCCGCTCGAGCCGGCGAGGCGGGTGATCAGCCACTCCCGGTTGACCAGGTCCAGGAGGAGCCGCCCGTCTTCCTTCAAAGCCTTGTGCACCGACTTCAGGCAGTCTAGGTCGTCCTTCTCCGCGGGGTAGCAGCCGATGGGGTTCTGCAGGTTCACCGCGGCGCTGAACTCCTCGCCGAAAGGGATGCGGCGCATGTCGCCGGCGTGGAAGTGGATGCTCAGGCGCTGGTCCTTGACCGCCTGGCGCGCGGGCGCCAGGGCCGCCGCGGAGAGGTCCATGCCTACCACGCGGTAATGGCGCTTGGCCAGCTCGACGGTCTGGCGCCCCGAGCCGCAGCCCAGGTCCAGCACCCGGGCGCGGTGGCGCAGACCGAGGATCTTCTCGATGGCGTCGATGCGGCGGCGCAGGTGGTCGTCGGAGCGCTCGGCGTGCCCGCCGATGAGGCTGCGCAGCCAATCGGCCGTGTCCGCGGGCATGCGCCGGTCGAGATGCTCTCGGTTGCTCATTTCATTGGTGTCCGTTGAGTGTTATATTTTACCATAAAAGTCCGTTAGCTGAGCTGCCCGCCGGAGGTTTTGTAGTATAATGAGGCCGTCCCGAAAGGGGCTCTTCCTTCCCGCGAGGGCCGGAAGACACGCAGTAAGATGCGAGGTAGAAGAAGATGAGCACGCTCAGAGGCAAGGTGAAGTGGTTCAACGACCAGAAGGGCTACGGCTTTATCACGCCGGAGGACGGATCGCCCGATGTGTTCGTGCACCATACGGCGATCAAGGAAGAGGGCTTCCGCAGCCTCACCGAGAACCAGACCGTTGAGTTCGAGGTCCTCCAGTCGGACAAGGGGCCCAAGGCCGCCAACGTCACGAAGGTCTGACGAAGGCCTGACCTAGGCTCGACCGGGAACCCCGTCCCCTTCAGGGACGGGGTTCTCTTTTGCCCCGGCGGGGCCGCCGAGGCGCAGCGCCTCGATGCGGGCGAAGGCCTGGTCCAGGCGCCGGTAGCTGGTCTCGGCGACCTCGCGGTAGAGGGCGGTGGACTTCTCCAGCTGCTCGCCCAGCTTCAGGAAGCGCTCCTGGAACTTCTCGAAGTCCTGGCGGAAGGCCGCGGTCTTCTTCAAGACGTCCTGCATGGACTGGCTGAAGTGGAAGTTCTCGAAGCTCTGCCGCACCAGGGCCAGGATCGCGTAGAGGCTGAAGGGCGAGGCCATCACCACCTTCTGCGCCATCGCCTCGTCGAGGATGCCGGGCTCGGCCTCCAGGATGAAGGCGTAGACGCGCTCGTTGGGG
>DATLOS010000287.1:0-4905 GCA_035536155.1 Elusimicrobiota bacterium | reverse complement strand
AAGAGGCGGCGGTGAGGAAGATCCGCGACTTCCGCCTGCGCCTCTCCCTCAAGGAGACCCGCCGCCGCTGCCGCAAGGCGGCGGACTTGGCGGCGCTGGGAGTCGAGGACGACCGGTCCTTCCAGGCCCTTCTGGATCGCTTCGAGGCCGCGGCGAGACCGGCGGTGATCTTCGAGACGTTCGGCGGCGACACCGACAAGACCGTCGGCCTGGCCCCCATCCCGGGCCTGGCGAACACTTTGGGCCTGAGCACGCTCGGGCCGGGGGTCGAGCCCCTCCTCGCCCAGGCGCGGGCCGAGGGCGAGGCCCGGGGCCGGCTCCTCGAGGCCCTGGCCGCCATCGCCGTCGACGAGACGGTCCGCTTCGTCATCGATCTCCTCCAGGAGGACCTCGAGACCGAGCGCTGCGAGCTCTCCCCCATCCACTTCGTCGTCGAGCCCGAGCCCCTGCGCCGCGTGCTCGAGACCCTGCAGGGCGAGAAGATCGGCCTCGCCTTGACCGAGGCGGGAGCCCTGCCCCCCCACTCCGCGGCGTTCTGCCTGAGCTGGCTGGCCCAGCGCGGGCGCGCCAAGGCCGGCAAGGTCCCCGCCAAGAAGAAGTAATTGGACGCGCTCCGCGCCGCGGTCCCCTACCTCGCCTACTCCTACATCAGCTTCGTCGGCGCGACCTCGCGCGTCGTCTGGAAAGGGCTCGAGCACGTCGAGGCCGCGCGGGCCCAGGGCCCGTTCATCTACGCCTTCTGGCACCAGCGCCAGATCCTCCTCACCTACACGCACCGCGACAAGGGAACGACCGTTCTGGTCAGCCGCAGCAAGGACGGAGAGCTCATCGCGCGCACCATGACCCTCTCGCGCATCGCGTCCGTGCGCGGCTCCTCGTCCCGGGGAGCGGCGTCGGCCACGCGCTCGCTGCTGGCCGCCCTCGAGCGGGGCGACGTGGGGATCACGCCCGACGGGCCGAAGGGGCCGGCGCGGGAGGTGAAGCCGGGCGTCCTCTTTCTCGCCCAGGCCTCCGGCCGCCCCATTCTTCCGATCGTGAGCGCGACCAGCCGGGGCCTCTTCCTGAAAAAGGCATGGGATCGCTTCCTCGTCCCGGGACCCTTTTCCCGCGTCGTCATCCATCACGCCGCGCCCATCTGGGTCCGTCCCGAGGACTCGCTGGAGGCGAAGGCCGCCGAGCTCAAGACGAGCCTCGATCGCATCACCGAGGAGGCGGACCGTTGGGCGCGCTCCTGATCCTCTACCAGCTGCTGTATTTTCCGCTCGCCTGCGGCGTCTTGCTGGCGATGGTGCTGCGGGGCCGGGCCAAGTCCCTGCGGGAGAGCCCGGGGGATTTCGCCGAGCGGCTGGGTCTGGCGCCGCGCCGCCTGGACAGCCCGGTCTGGCTGCACGCGGCCTCGGTCGGCGAGGCCATCGCCGCGGGCGCCTTGGCGGCCGAGCTCAAGCGGCGGGGCCTGCCGCTCGTGGTGACCACGACGACGGTGGCCGGCCGCCGCAAGGCCCTCGAGCTGGGGCTCGACGCCCGCCTGGCGCCCATCGACCTCTTCCTGGCGGTGTCGCCCTTCCTGGAGCGCATCCAGCCGCGCTGCCTGATCCTCATCGAGACCGAGCTCTGGCCCACCACGCTCTGGCTCCTCCGGCGCCAAGGGATCCCCGTGGGGATGGCCAACGCGCGCATGACCGAGCGCTCCTTCTCCCGCTATCGCCTCTCCTGCGGCTTCTTTCGCCCGCTGCTGGGCGCCATCGAGCGCGCGGCGGCGCAGACCGAGGCCGACGCCCGGCGCCTGTGCGCGCTGGGCCTGCCGGCGTCGGGGGTCCTGGTCGCGGGCAACATCAAGAACGACGTCCCCCCGCCCGCGCCGGAGGCGGCGGAGCGCGCGCGCCGGCTCCTCGACGGGCTCTGGCCGGGGCGGCCGCGCTGGGTCGCGGGGAGCAGCTGGCGCGACGAGGAGCCGGTTCTCGTGGAAGCGCAGCGGCGCTTGGCCAAGGCCGTCCCGGGCGCGGCCTGGGTCCTGGCCCCGCGTCACGTCGAGCGCGCGGGCGAGGTCGCGGCGCTTCTCAAGAAGGCCGGCATTTCCTTCGCGCGTCTGTCCGAGCTCGAGCCTTCATCGTCCCGGCCGGCGGCGGACTGCCTGCTCGTCGACCGCATCGGCGAGCTCCCCAGCCTCTACGCGGCGGCCGAGGCGGCCTTTGTGGGCGGCACGCTCAACGGGATCGGCGGCCACAACGTCCTCGAGCCCGCGCAGGCCGGCCGCCCCGTCCTCTTCGGCACGCACGTCCACAAGACCAGCGGCGCGGCGCAGGCCCTCATCGACGGGGGCGGCGGCTTCTTCGTCTCCGACGCCGCGGAGCTCGCCGCGAAGCTGGAGCTCTTCTTGACGGACTCCGCGGCGGCGCGCTCCGCCGGGGTCAAGGCGCGCGGCGTGGCGCAGTCCCTCGCGGGCGCCGCGGCCCGCGCGGCCGAGCATCTGGCGCCGCTCTGGGCTCAACGAAAAGACTGATCTAGCAGGAAAGCGAGGCGGACGCCCGCGCGCTCGAGGCGCTCGTCGACGATCGGGCGCAAGGATTCTTCCTCGGCCAGGCTGACTCGACCGCCGTCTTTTCTGTAGGCCGGGTAGACCTTGTCGCGCGCGAGGGCGAAGCTCTCGAGGGCGGCCTGGGACACGACGTCGCCGCGGGTCCACGCGGCGACGTCCTTGCCGGCGAGGTCCTTCTCGAGATCCTTGGCTAGGGCCCGCGCGCTCGGGGGGCGTCCCCGCCCCGCGTAGAGCAGGCCGTCCCAAAGGGCATGGAGGTTGGTCGGCTCGGAGAAGCCGCCGACGTAGACGGACTTCAAGTTGCCGCCCCGGTCGCTTCGTCCCGCGGAATCGAGCTCCGCGGCGCAGTGGAGGGGCTGGTGGACGTCCCCGACGAAGTGGACCAGGTACATGACGGCCAGGCGCTTGCGCTCGCGCGAGGCGGCCGGCGCGCGCAGAACGGCGAGCTCGGCCCGGATCTGCTCCACCACGCAGGCGTCGGCGCGGCCGTGGCGCCGGCAGTAGCGCCCCAAGGACTCCGCGCTCGGCGCGTCGGAGACCGGGATGTCGATGAAGTGCCAGTCGCCGGTTCCGGAGTCCCCCGGTACCGAGAAGCCGGGCGCGCAGGTCGCGTCCCCCTCGCGGATCGCGTCGGCGCAGACCGCGATCCTTTCCAGGGTGACGCCGGGCCCCAGCAGCTCCTTGAGCTTGCGGCGGGTCGCCGGCTCGAGGCGGCTAGCCGCGAGCAGCGCGACCGCGCGGTGGCCGGCCGGGCCCCAGGCCGATGCCGGCAGCGGCGACAGGAGCGCGGCCAGGAGGAAAAGGGGCTTCGGAAGCATGGGAGAAAATTATATAATTTCAGCAGATTCCATGGACAAACGCGTCCTGGTCCTGCGCCTCTCCTCGCTCGGGGACGTCGTCCTCACCGCGCCGGTGTTCCGCAACCTCAAGGCACGCTGGCCCGAGGCGCGCCTCGCGGTCATGGTCAAGCCCCAGTTCGCGCCCGCGATCGCGGCTAACCCCTGCGTCGACGAGGTCATCCCGTACCGCGGCCTGCGCGCGGCGCTGCGCGACATCCGCGAGCGGGGCATCACCCATCTCTTGGATCTCCATGGGACCTGGCGGACGTTCTGGATACGGACTTTGAGCCGGGTCCCGAACGTCTCCGCCTACCGCAAGGACGCCCTCGCCCGCCGCCTCTTCGTCCTCTTCCGCTGGGACTCGCCCGCTTTGGTCAAGCACACGCTCGACCGCTACCTCGAGGCGCTCAAGGCTTGGGACGTCCCGGTCGTCCATCGGGACCTATCCCTGGGGGACTACTCCCCCCCGCAGGTCCGGCCGCGGAGCTCGCGGGTCCTGCTCCTGCAGACCTCCTTCCTTGGCGACACCTTGCTGACGCTCCCGCTCGCGCGCCGCGTCAAGGAGGTCCTGCCCGGCTGCCGCCTCACCGTCCTCACCCGCCCCCAGACCGCCGAGGTGTTCCGCAGCTCGCCCTGGGTCGACGAGGTGATCGAGGACGACAAGCGGGGGCGTCATCGCGGCGTCGGCGGCCTGTTCTCGCTGGCTCAGGGCCTGCGCGGCCGCTTCGACCTGGCGTTGGTGGCGCACCGCTCGTTTCGGAGCGCGCTGATGGTCTGGCTGGCGCGGGTCCCCTTCCGCATCGGCTTCTCGTCGAGCACGGGCTGGTTCTTCTTCCACCGGACGGTCCTCTTCTCCTGGGCCATGCCCGAACTGGAGCGCAACCTCGGCCTCCTGCTTCCCTTGAGCCCGGGCCTCAAGGCCGCGGGCGCGGACTCGATCTACCTGCGGGGCCGCGCCGAGGCCGCCAAGGAGGTCGACCGTCTCCTGGCCTCGCCCCGGCCCGCCGAGGCCCCGCTGGTCGGGCTCCATCCCGGCTCCGCCTGGCAGACCAAGCGCTGGCTTCCCGAGCGCTTCGCGGCCCTGGCGCGCCGCTTGATGGCGGAGCGCGGCGCGCGCGTGGTGCTCCTCGGCGGCCCCGAGGACGCCGAGCTCTGCCGCCGGATCGCGGCCGACGCCCCGGGCTGCGTCGACGCCGCGGGAAAGACGACCTTGCCCCAGCTCATGGAGCTCGTCGGCCGCCTCGAACTCCTGGTGACCAACGACTCCGGCCCCATGCACGTGGCCGCGGCGAGCGGCGTGCCCACGTTGGCGCTCTTCGGTCCGACGACGCGGGAGCTGGGCTTCTTCCCCTACGGCGAGGGCCACCGGGTCATCGAGAAGGATCTCGATTGCCGGCCCTGCGGCCTGCACGGCGCCCGCGCCTGCCCGGAAGGCCACTTCCTCTGCATGCGCCTGATCTCGGTCTCCGAGGTATTCGACGCCGCCTCGGAGATGCTCGGCGTCGGGACGGCGGCGGGGAGCCGGCCCTG
>DATLOS010000286.1:0-7349 GCA_035536155.1 Elusimicrobiota bacterium | reverse complement strand
GCACCTGCGCGAGAGCCTGGCCGAGGTCCTCGAGCTCGACGGCTTCGAGTGCATCCAGGCGGGCACGGCGAAGGACGGCATCGAGACGGCCAAGAAGACCAACCCCAAGGTCGTGATCATGGACATCCAGCTGCCCGACTCGAGCGGCTTCCAGATCTGCCAGACCCTGCGCAAGGCCTCCCGGGAGACCATCCTCATCATGATGACCGGGCGCTTCCTCTCCGCCGAGGAGAAGACCCAGGGCTTCCAGCTCGGCGCCGATGAGTACATCACCAAGCCTTTCGACCTGCAGGAGCTCTCCATCCGCATCCGCCAGCTGCTCTCGCGGAGCCGCGCCTGAGGCTTCTCCGGGGCTGAGATGAGCCCGACCGTACAGCCCCGGGGAAAGCTCGCTTATAAGTTCCTCTTCTGGTTCCTGATCATCTCGCTCGCCCCCATGGGCGTGGTGGGCTGGCACTTGGTCAACATCTCCCAGAACATCCTGAAGGAGGAGTCGCTCCGAAACCAGGAGACGATGGCCAAGGGCTTCTCCGACACCGTCTACAACTACATCTCGACCTACAAGACCGTGCTCTCCGTGGCCTCGCGCCTCGAGGGCTTCACGTCGATGGACCCGCGCACCCAGCAGCGGCACTTGAACTCGGTCATGCAGCGCCACGCCGTCTTCCTCGAGCTCTCCGTCATCGACATGACCGGCCAGGAGACCCTGCGCATGGGCCGCTTCCTCGGCCCCAATCCGCCGATGCGCAACTTCTTCGGGCAGGACGCCTTCCAGGGGGCCCTGCACCGCGGCGAGTACGTGGGCGCGCTCCAGCGCTTCCAAGGCCTCTATCCCACTCTTACCATCGCGCTCCCGATCATCGACACGGGCCCGCAAGGGCAGCCTCTGACCAAGGGCGTCCTCCTCGGCAAGGTGAGCTTGAACGGCCTCTCGCAGATGCTCCACCAGCAGTTCCCGGAGAAGACCCGCTCCCAGGCGGCGGTCGTCGCGGGGGACGCGAAGGACGCCTTCCTGGTCGCGCACTCCAACGACAAGCTCGTCTTCAGCGAGAACGCGAAGCTCCCCGAGGAGATCCTCCAGGTCATCCTCACCCAGGTGCCGGAGAAGGGCGGCGGCGAGATCGGCTTCAAGGACGGGAGCAAGGTGCTGGGCGCCTACGCCACGGTCAAGGATCTCGACTGGGTGGTCTACGTCCAGCAGCCCGTCGAGTCCGCCTACCTCGCGGCCACCGAGATGCGAAAGCAGATCTTCCGCGTGCTGATCTGGGTCATCTTCGTGACCATCCTCCTGTCCTTGGCCATCGCCGGCCACATCACCCAGCCCATCCGCGCCCTGCGCCAGGCCGCGGATCGCCTCAAGGCCGGCCAGTTCGAGGACTTGCCGGAGATGTCGCTGACCAACGACGAGATCGGAGACCTCGCCCAGGCCTTCCAGCAGATGAGCGAGTCCTTGAAGGAGAAGACGGGAGAGCTCGTCCACGCGAAGGACGAGCTGGAGAAGTTCACGAAGTTCCTGGAGAAGCGCGTCGAGGCCCGCACCCGCGAGCTGAAAGCGGCCCAAGACGAGCTGATCGTCAAGGAGCGCTTGGCCGCCATCGGGCAGATGGCCTCCGTGGTCGGCCACGAGATCCGCAATCCGCTCGCCGTCATCAACAACTCCATCTTCTTCATCAAGACCAAGCTCGGCCAGGCCGCCGCTACGAATCCCACGGACCCCAAGGTGGAGAAGCACATCGCCATCATCGAGTCGGAGATCAAGCAGGCCAACGGCATCATCAACGAGATCCTGACCTACTCCCGCACGCGCGAGCTCAAGCTCGAGACCTTGTATCTCAACCATTTCCTCGAGGAGCTGCTCTCGGTCTACCCGTTCCCGCCGCACATCCAGGTGGGCAAGCGCCTCGATCCGCGCAACCCGGTGGTCAACATCGACCCGGACCAGATGCGCCAAGCCGTTCGCAACCTCATCGGCAACGGCATCGAGGTCATGCCCACCGCGGGCATGGTCAAGATCATCACCGAGGTGATGGACGCGAACTGGGTCCGTCTCGACATCGGCGACACGGGCTCGGGCATCCCGCCGGACGTCCTGGACAAGATCTTCGCCCCATTCTTCACCACCAAGGCCCGCGGCACCGGCCTCGGCCTCGCCATCGTGCGCAAGGTCATCGACCAGCACCAGGGCAAGGTGGACGTGGATAGCGTGGTGGGCAAGGGAACCACGTTCAAGCTCTACCTGCCCCTGGCCAACGCGACCAAGGGGGCCGGCGCGGCGCAGGCGGCCCTGCCGCGCCCCGCCGCGGCGCCGCCGCAGACGATCGTGGAGTCCTACGGGGCGGGGCTGCCGCGCGACACCCAGGGAAAGGCGGTTTAGCATGGCGATCAAGATCCTCATCGTCGACGACGACGCGAACCTCCGGGAGACCATCAAGGACAACCTCGAGCTGGAGGGCTACTCGACCAGCGAGGCGGGCACCGGCGCCGAGGCGATGAAGGCGGTGCTCTCCGGCTTCTACGACGTCATCCTCATGGACTTCCACCTGCCGGACTCGACCGGCATCGAGGTCATCCGGCAGATCAAGAAGGTCAACTCGGAGAGCCAGATCCTCATGCTCACGGCGCACGCCTCCTTGGACACGGCGCTCAAGGCGATCCAAGAGTCGGTCTACGACTTCCTGGTCAAGCCGATCGACTTCCAATATCTCAAGCGCACCATCGGCAAGGCGGTGGACCGCCTGCGCCTGGAGCAGGAGAACCGGCGGCTCATCGAGGACTTGAAGCACGCCAACGAGCAACTGCTCTATCTCTCCAACATGAAGTCGAAGTTCCTTTCGATGTCCTCGCACGACCTCTCGAACTCGCTCATGACCTTGCAGGTTGCCTTCGAGATGCTCATGCCGAGCCTCCAGCCCAACGAGGAGCAGAAGCGCCGGATTCAATACATCTCCGGCGGCATTCAGCAGCTCTCGCGCCTGATCGAGGACTTGGTGGACTGGGCGTCGATCGAGTCGGGTAAGTTCCGCCTGGAAAAGGGCGACGTGTCGCCGGCCAAGATCCTCGAGGAGGCCGTCCCGGGGCCGCAGGCGAAGGCGTCTCAGCGCGGGATCGCGCTCTCCTCCGAGGCGGCCCCCGGCCTGCCCATGATCCACGCCGACAAGCGGCGCCTGACCCAGGTCCTGGGCAATCTCCTCGAGAACGCCTTGCGCCATACCCCGAAGGGGGGAAAGGTCTCGGTCAAGGCGATTCGCGCGGACAAAGAGGTCCAGTTCGCCGTGATCGACACCGGCGAGGGGATCAAGCCGGAGGAGCTGCAGAAGATCTTCGAGAGCTTCTACCAGCCGCAGACGCAGGGCGGCCAGCACGGACGCCTGGGTCTGGGCCTCTCCATCTCCCGCGAGATCGTGCAGAGCCACGGCGGGCGCATCTGGGTGGCTTCGGAGGGCCTGGGCAAAGGCGCCACGTTTTTCTTTACCGTGCCGGTAAAGGCCTAGACAAGCGCGAAAAAATGGCTAGAATATTGAGGTTTTCCAGGAGGAAGCATGGCATCGAGCTCCAAACAGAAGCGGCTTAGCGTCCTGATCGCGGACGACCAGACCTTGTTCCGCGAGGGCATCAAGGACCTCCTGGAGAACGAGAAGGCCATCGAGGTCGTGGGCGAGGCGGCGGACGGCCAGGAGGCCGTGCGCATGGCCAAGAAGCTCAAGCCCAACGTCATCCTCATGGACATCAAGCTCCCGCACCTCGACGGCGTCAGCGCGACCCGGCAGATCCGCAAGGAGTGCCCGGACACGAACGTCCTCATCCTCTCCTCCTTCGAGGACGAGGCCCACGTCATGGAGTCGATCCAGGCCGGCGCCAACGGCTACCTCTCCAAGATGCTCCCCGCCTCGGAGCTCGTCAACGCGCTCAAGACCTTCGCCAACGAGGGCGTGATGATCCCCCAGCCGGTGATGGGCAAGCTCATCCAGGGCCTGCGCCAGATGTCGAACGCGACCGCCGAGGCCACGCTCGTGGCGCTGACCAAGACCGAGATCCGCGTCTTAGCGCTCCTCGGCCGCGGCCAGTCCAACAAGGAGATCGCGGCCCAGCTCGGCTGCAGCGTGAAGACGGTTAAGAACCACCTGAACAGCATCTTCCAGAAGCTGGACGTCTCCAACCGCACCGAGGCGGTGGTCAAGGGCATCGAGATCGGCATCATCTCCGCCGAGGAGTCCGCCTCCCGCTCCTAAGACCCAGGAAACCGGGACCATTTTCCGGTCCCACGATGGGCCCATCGACCCAGGCCGTCGCCTGAGTCGGGCCTTATAATAGTTTTGACGGACCGAGGTCACTTATGCGCAAGCATGGAAAGAACGGAAGCCTGAGCACCAATCTCTGGACCCGCGTGTCGGCCGGCGCGTCGTCCGCCCGCAAGCGGATCCAGGTCAGCTGCGAGCCGGGCCGCCAGTCGTATCTCTGGCAGCTGGACTCGTCTTCCCGGATCATCAAGCACTAACGGCGTCCAGCCCCCCGAACTATGGGCCCATCGGGCCGAGCCGGGGGGCCTTTTTTTTTGCCCAAATTGGGACTTTCGACCCCTAAGGCCGCCGCGGGGTAGTGGTTTAATGGCGGCGTGACGCCGAGCAAGCCCCTCGCGGGCATCGTCGCCGGTTCGCTGCTCCTCTCCGGGTTCTCCGCCTCGCCCGCTCTCGCGGAGATCGCGGTCCGCGCCGCCCAGCCGGGCCGGACCGTCGCCGTCGCTCCGGTCGCCCCGATTTCCGCCCTGCCGGGACTCGGGCTGGAGGCTTCCCTCTCGCTTCCGTCCGCGGCGGACCTCTCCTACCCCGCGATCGGCGTACCGGCTCTCGAGGCTACGGCCGCCTTGCCCGCCGTGTCCCGGGAGCCTGCGTCCGTCGCGCCGGTCGCCGCCGAAGCTGCCGTTCTCCAGGCCGCGCCGGCACCCCCGGCCGCTTCGAGAACGAGTGCGCCGCCGCGCGCCGTCGCGGCCGCGCAAGCGAAGGAGCAAGGCCAAAGAGGCTCCGGCGCTCCGACCTTGTTCGCGGCGCTTTCCAGACCCTCCTTGATGACGGGGCCCGTCGCCGCGGCGAGCGCGGAGTCCGCCGGGGGGCTCGCGGAGCGCGACTTCCTCCTGCACGCGGGCGCCGATCCGGGGGGAAGCCCCGAGTCTTCCTTTATAGAGGAGACCGCGGCCTCCCGGACCGGCGGCCTTTCCCGGGCCGCGGAGTCCCCGGAGCGCGCGCGATCTGAGCCGCAGGCGCCCGAGGCGCCGGAGGTCCCGCGCTATCGCTCCGCGCTCTTCGCCTCGGTCATGGCGGCCGCCTTCAGCGCCGTCTTCGCCGCCGTTGTCGTCCTGCCGGTGGCCGTCGACCGCCTCTCGGCCTTCTTCTTCCCCGGCGCCGACGCGCAGGCGTTCGGCGCCCCGGCGGCCGGCTGGGCGATCGGGCCCGTCGCGGCGGTCATCGGCATCGTCGCGGCGGCCTTCTCCGCGCTCGCGGCCTGGGACATCGGCCTCTTCCTGACGGCCGTGGGCCGCGGCAACGTGAGCGAGCGCGAGTTCTGGGAGTACGCGCGGCGCGAGATCCCCCAGTGGAACCTCCACCCCAGCGTGACCCGGGCCCTGCTCGGCCCGAAGCCGGGAACGGGCGTGCTCAAGCTCTACCGCCCGGCCCATCGGATCCGGGACTTCTCGTTCGGCTTCGCGCTGGGCGGCGCGATCTATATGCGGCCCGAGCTCATCCGCATCCCCTGGCTGTTCCGCCAGGTGGTCAAGCACGAGCTGGCCCACTACGAGGACCACTTCGAGCGGGGCCCTCCGGTTCGCTCGCGCTGGATGATCGTCCGCGCGTTCCAGTACCTCCGCTCCGAGCTTCGCGCCCACTTCGGCGAGCTGCGCACCCTGCGCGGCATGCGCGCGATCCGGGTCCCCGTCCTTCAGCGGATCCTGCAGGAGGCCCAGCTCTCCCTCAAGCTCGGCTCGAACTACGACCTTCTCCTGGCTTCAGGCGGCGAGCCGGCGGCGGGCTCAGCTCTCGCGGCCGAGCTTTCCGACCCGAAGGCCTACGCCGTGGTCTCGGGCTCCCAGGCGCGGGTGATCCGCCCCGAGGGGGACGTCGGGGCGTTCCTCGGGCAGGCCGCCAACCAGCGCCGCTTCCGGGTGGCCGTCTACACCTCCTCGCACGCGGCCCTGCCCGACCGCGGCACGCCGCAGGGTAAGCGCCTAGCCCAGGCCCTGGGTCAGCTCGACCAGATCTACCGGCTCTCGGTGAGGCTCTCCGGGCTGGACACGGAGGGGCTGCGCCGCTCGGAGCGCGAGGTGCGCGGCCTGCAGCGCCTCGCGGGCGATCTCGGCGTGCAGTCGCGCCGGATCAACACCCCGGAGCGCATCCAGGCCGCCATCGCGGAGATGTACCGGCGCGCCGCGCGCACGCAATTCCAGGGCCTGGACTTCGTCGAGCGCCTCCAAGGCCTCTTCGACAGCGTGCAGCACCGCGGAACCCTCCTGCTGCCTTTCGACGCCGGCGACCCGGGCCTGGATGAGGCGGAGCGCATCCTCCGCTACTGGCAGGCGCCGGACGGCGGCCGCTTCCTGACCGAGCGCGTCGACCTGCCCGAGGGCGGGCACATCCTGGTCGCGCGCAAAGCCGAGGCGCGGGTGCAGCTCTGGCTGCGGCCGGTGCGGGGGCGCAGCGTCGCCCGCTCCCAGACCAACTTCCCGGCGGGCCCGGAGGGCGTCGAGCCGCAGAGGGCCCTGCTCCGGGACGCGGGCTTCGACGAGGCGGAGATCGCGCGCTTCGAGCGTGCCGGCATGATCGTGCGCCACGTCTTCGGCGATGACGTGGGCGAGGGGCGCGTCTTCGTGAGCGTCCTGAGGAGCCACGCCAAGGCGCTGAAGAAGTACGCGGAGGAGTCTCGGATACACCTCGAAGCCTCGCGCGCGGACTTCACCGTCCACTTGAACCAGGCCGGCCCGATCCAGAACATCGGCAAGGCCTGGAAGCTGGGCGTGGAGGGCGAGGGCGGGAAGATCTTCGACATCGACACCGGCCTCGACACCACCCACCCCGACTTCGCCGACCGTCTCCTCGAATGCATCGACTTCGTCGGCGAGGGTCCCGAGGACTGGGTCGGCCACGGCACCCACAAGGCCGGCATCTCCTACTCGAGCGGCCGGATCTACCGGGGCATGGCGCCCAAGGCCCTCGGCCGCATGGGCAAGGTCTTCTCCCGCAGCGGCTTCGGAGCCTCCGACGGCGACATCATGGCCGCGGCGGTCGAGGCGCTCAAGTGGGGCGCCGACGTGGTGAGCTTGAGCCTGGGCAGCCCGGGCAGCCCGGACGCGCCGCTGGCGG
>DATLOS010000285.1:0-6997 GCA_035536155.1 Elusimicrobiota bacterium | reverse complement strand
TCTCGCAGCACTGGCCGCCGATCACGCCGTTGAATATGCCCCTGTGGCGCCGGGGCTCGGTGAAGCAGAAGGTCTCGTGGAGGCCCTCGAGCCGCTCGACGCTGACGACGCGAGCGGACGGCCCCGCTCGGTGTACGCGGCCGCCGTCGCCAGCGAGAGCGAGCCGTCGCGGCCTGAAGCCGAGCCGGAGCAGGGCGGCGGTGTCGCCCGAGGTGACGAGCAGGTGATGGCGCGGGGCTCGGTCCCGGGGGGTGGCGCGCCGAGCTTCCGGAACGACCTTCGGGTCGCAGCCCAGCGTCTGGAGCAGCAGCCGCACCTCGAGGAGGAACTCCCGTCCCGCCGAGGTGACGCGAATCGAGTGCCCCTCGCCGCGGACCGCGTCGCCGTCGCAGAGCCCCGCGAACCACTCCAACCGCGAAGCGACATCGGATCCGTACAGGGGGACCGTGTCACTCGCCGGGACGTCCGGCGAACGGACAGCGCAGGCGAGGCCTCGTGCGTACGCGTCTCTCAGGGGGGACCCGCCCTCGACGACCGGCATGCAGGGGCAGCGCTCGAGTCGCATGCCCGGTTGCAGTTCGCCGGCCCGGACCTCCGCAGACGCGGAGGTGTAGAACTTGTGGTACGGCGTGCACTCGACCTGCGCGCCGCTGCCGAACGTCACGCGGACCAAGGCCGCCGCGGTGTTCGTCTTGCAGACGGTCACGCGCGACCACTCTGCGCCGTTCCAGACCTCAACGGCATCACCTTCGAGGCCCCGGATCGCGGCGTAGCCTCGGCGGGTGAGCACCCGCGTGTCGCCGCCGACGCAGAGGTTCGAGCTGCAGATCGGCGCCACGTTCTGCATGTTCGACTTGCGGTTGATGGCGTCCTTGAACATCACGTACGGGGTGCCCACGTGACTCCAGGCCTTGAACGCCTCGGCGATGATGGCGCCGGCCTTGACGGTCACCTTCGCGCGGCCCTCGCGGATGTAGCGCGCGCGGAGGGCGACGAACGCGTCGCCGTGGACCAGGTGGAGGCCGGGGGCCACGTCCGGGTCGAAGAGCGGCCAGTCGCCGGCCGCGGGGTCGGCATCCTGGCCGCGCTCGGCGCGCTCCTCCGCGGCGATCTGCGCCGTGAGCGCCTCCATGAACGCGTCGCTGACCCACAGGGCGTACTTGAGGTCGGCCGCGCTCAGGTCCTCGCCCGTCGCGCTCATCTCGCCGCCGGGGCGCGCCTGGCGCAGGACGTCCAGGACGTTGGGGTGGTGGTCCGCGATCGTCGCGGCGAAGGCGCCCTTGCGGTTCCCGCCCTGGTCGACGTAGCGCTGCATGTCGTTCCAGAGCCGGAGGAGGTACTTCAGCCCCGAGCTCTCGCCGGTCGTCCCGCGGATCGGCGCGCCCTCGGAGCGCACCCCGTGGAGCCAGAACGAGATCCCGCCCGACCACTTGCTGATCAGGCCCGCCTCGCGCAGCGTCGACAGGATCGAGTCCAGGTCGTCGCCGACGCCGAGCTGGAAGCAGGAGGACATCTGCGGCCGCTTGGTCCCCGCGTTCAGCAGGGTGGGCGTCGCCTGCGAGACCAGCTGGGCGCTCAGCGCGTCGTACAGGGCGAAGGCCTCCTCGAGGCGCGCGCGGAAGGCGGCCTCGGGCGCCTCGGCGCCCTTGCCGTCGGGCTGGCACACGTGGATGCCGAGGGCGACGCGCATGTACGCGTGCTGGAGCCGCTCGCTGGGGCGCGTGTCGCGCAGCGAGAGCGGGTCGCGGCGGCGGCCCGAGCGCAGCAGGCCGCCCAGCGCCGTCTGGAAGCCGAAGAACTTCAGGCGGTAGTCGCGCGCGTGGTCGAGCCGCTCCGCGATCGCGGCCCGCGCGCGGCGGGCGACCGCGTAGAGCTCGTCCGTGAAGCGCACCGAGCGCTCGTCCGGCGCGTCGGCCCGCAGCGCGTCGAGCGCCTCGAGCTGGTCGGCGGGGATCCGCTTGTGCTGGTCGCTCACGCAGATCCGCGCCGCCAGGGCGTCGTAGTCGCTGCTGTGCGAGGTCCGCTGGGCGCAGATCAGCGCGGTCTCGGCGTCGAGCTCGCGGGTGGTCATCCCGTCGCGGAAGCGCCGGATGACCTCGACCGTCACCAGGGGGCAGTCGATCGCGCGCAGGCGGGCGCCGTACTGCTCGTCGTCGCAGAGCTCCCGGTTGCGCGCCGTGATCTGGTCGAACTGCACGGGGACCTTCCGGCCGTGCCGGTCGACGACGTAGGAGCACTGCGCGGCCTTGCCTTCGGGGGCCCGAGCGCCGGACGTGCGCGTCCGCACCAAGGCCAGCAGCGCGGCGCCGGGGACCCGGGGCCGCGGCGCGTCCGGCACGAGGCTCTCAGGCCGCGCAGGCGTGGCGGGCTCGGGAGCGCTCTCGGGCCGCGCAGGCGCGGCGGGCTCGGGCAGCGCGGGCGCCGAGGGGGCGTGATGCGTGACCTGTGACAGAGCCGCCATTTCGGTTCCGGGTGGCTTTTCAATTCCGTCCGCGGCCGCCGGAATTGAAGTCGGCGAGCCCGCCTAAATGGCTTCGCCCGTTGCAGAGCGCGACCTTTCGAGCCCGCCAGAGCGAGCCCCGGCGCCAGAGCCGGCCCCTGAATTTGCTGGCAAATTCTCCGCGCCGGGCGACCGCAAGTCGCCGTTCCGCTGGCACGCGCTCGAGGCCGATCGCGCGTCGCTGTTCCCGATCCTCCACCCGGACATCTGGGAGTTCCGCAAAAAGATGGAGCGCTGTCGGTGGACCGCCAAGGACGTCTCGCTCTCCCGCGACCGGCAGCAGTGGGAGGCCCTGGACGCCGACGTGCGCCACACGGTCGGCATGCAGCTGGCGTTCTTCTCGCAGATCGACGGCCTCGTCTTGTCGAACCTGAGCCGGTTCGGCGCCGAGGTCGACTGCCTCGAGGCGCGGATGGCGTACTCCGCGCAGGAGGACCAGGAGTGCGTCCACATGGAGAGCTACAACCTCCAGATCGAGGCCGTGATCGCGGACGGCGGCGAGCGCAAGCGGATGCTCGAGGCCGCGCGGCACCTGCCGATCGTGGGCGACATGCACGCCTGGGTCACCGCCGCCTTCCGCAAGCACCTCCCGCTGGGCGAGCGCCTGGTGGCGGCCGCCTTCACCGAGGGGGTCCTCTTCTGCGCGAGCTTCGCCATCATGCAGTGGCTCCGCGAGCTGAACCGCCTCCCGGGGGTCACCGAGGTCAACAGCTACATCGCCCGCGACGAGAACATCCACACCGAGTACTCCTGCCACCTCGTGCGGGACCGCCTGCAGGCGCCGGTGCCCGCGGGCAAGGTCCACCGGATCTTCGCGGACGCGATGGAGGTCGCCGAGCGGTTCGTGGACCAGTCGCTGCCGGTGGCGCTCACCGGCCTGAACGCCACGCTGATGCGCCAGTACGTCCACTTCCAGGCCGACGCGACCCTCTTCCTCCTGGGCGCCGGCCACGTCTACCGGGCGCCCAACCCGTTCTCCTCCATGGACAAGCTGGCCCTGAACCGGATCTCCAAGTCGAACTTCTTCGAGGAGCGCGCCACGCAGTACCAGAGCCTGGACGACAGCGGCTCGAGCGCCCTCCGGCTCGCCCCGGCGCTCGTCAGCGAGGACTAGGTCGTGCCGCTTTTTGGGCGCCCGGCGGTTCTGTCGCCTCGGCGGGGCTCGGCGCCGGCTCGGCCGGCTCGACGAGGAGCCGCGGTGCGGCGTAGGCCCGGCCGCCCGCCAGCGCACGGCCCGGGAGGGCGCACACCGCCCGGCACGCCTCGAGCGGGCCGGGCTCGCCGTCCAGGAGGCCCGCGGTCCGCAAGAGGTGGTGGGCATGCTGGAAGCAGTGGCGCGGCCCGAGCCGCGCGCCGCAGACGGAGGCTGCCAGGTGGGCGAGGGTAGGGTACGCCTCGCGGCCGCAGAGGCCGAGGGCCTCGGCCTCGAGCCGCGCGGCCGCAGACGCGCCGAGGGCCGGCTGCAGGACCGACACGTAGCAGCGGCCCAGGTAGCTCGAGAGGCGGGGCCGGAGCGGGGACAGGGCGGCGCCGGGCCGCCGGGCGTGTCCAGCGTGCGCGAGCCGCGCCGCTGGCGCGGACTCGGCCAACCAGACGCATCCTTGGCCGCCGGGGCGGACGACGACGCCGGCGTGGCTGAAGAACGTCCCCGCGAGGAGGCTCGCGGCCGACGGGCCGTCGGCGCCGACGAACAGGATCAGGTCGCCGGTCCGCAGGCCGGGCAGGGCGCGCCGGAGCTCGGCCCGCGGCCCTCGCAGATCGATCAGCGCGGAGCAGTACCGGGCAGCGCGGAGGGCGCCCGCCGCGGCCAGCCCGACGAACAGCACCGCCAGCATCGCGCAAGCCAGCGCGCCGTCCGACATGTGTTGGACGGGCTTCTGCCGGCCGATGAGCCGGTCTATTAGGCGCGGCTCCGCGCCCGGCGGCGCAGGAGCGCCGGCGCCGGGCCCAGCGCCCGCCCCGACACCCGCGCTGGGGCGGTTCTGCGCGCGCATCGAGCACGCCCACCCGTTCGTCGCGGTGCTCGCGACCGTGCAGCTCTGCCGGCAGGCGCCGCTGCGCCTCGCCGGCCGCTGCGCCTGGCTCGCGCGGTTCGCGTACGTGGCGGTCGCGGACGAGTGCCCCGCGCTGGAGTTCGCGGCGCGCGGCTGGCTCGCGACGCTCGAGCCCTGGGCGCTCGCCGCGGCCGAGCAGGCGCGCGCGCGCCTGGCCACGGACCCCACCGCGGCCGACGTCGAGCGCGACGTGTTCGAGGCCTCCGCGGCGCTCAGCGCCCTCGCGGCCGTCCTTGCCGACGCCGACACCTCCGAAGGCTACCGCCGCGTCGCCGAGGCGCAAAAAACGCTGCTCGAGCTGAACGCCGGCCTGCGGGGGCTGCCGGCCGGCCTGGCCGGCCCCTAGCGGCACCAGACGGTGCACGGCCGCTGGCTGCACCAGGCGGCGCAGCGCCCGGCCGGGTCGAAGGCGAGCAGAGGGCGCGCGGTGTAGAGAGGGTACACGCGGGGGCGGTCGTAGAAGACTGGCGCGGCGCGGAAGGACGCGCGCCGCGGCCGGAGCGCGACGACGAGGACGAGGCCGAGGACGGCGATGAGCGCGAGCCCGACGGCGTCCATTATGCCCGCGGCGAGAGTCCCCCGCAGCCCTCGCTCAGGGCGTAAGGGCTGCCCCGCTCGCCCGGCGGCCCCAGGTCGAGGTAGGGCGCGATCAGGTAGGCTTCCCGGCCGGGCGCGCCGGCGCGAGCGAGGATTTGCCAGCAAATCCAACGCGCCGCGAGGCACAGCGCGAGGACGACCGCCGCGGCGAGAGCGAGAACCCCGAGGGGCTGCATATCCGCGCGCGGAGCTTTGCGCGGCGGTATGCGATGCTTTCCGACGGCGCAATGGCCATCCTCCTGCTCGCGCTGGTCTCCCTCGTGGCGCTCGCCGCCTGCCGACGGCGCGAGACGTTCGGCGGGGCCGCCCCCGCGGCGTCTGGCGCGACGCCCGGCGCGCCGGAGAGCGGCTCGATCGCGCAGTTTATCGAGACCGGCCCCGAACAGTAGCGGTTTCATATGCCGATCGACCTCGCCTCGTTCACCGGCACGACCCTCAGCTTCGCCGTGGCGATCAGCTGGAACGAGGCCGTGCGCGAGCTGATCCACAGCCTGCGGCCTCCGGCCCCGGGGGACCACAGCGCGGCGCTCCAGGCGTCCCTGGCGTACGCCCTCGCCGTCACGCTGGCGGCCGTCCTCATCGTGGCGCTCGCCGACTGGGGAGGGCGGCCGCTCGCCGTCAGCTCGGGCTGCCCCGACAGCCCGAACCGGGCGCACCCGGGGCCGGCGGGCCAGGGCCCGGGCCCGGCCTGACCGGCTTGGCCTGTTTTTGGGCTCGCGCGGGGCCGGCGAGGTTTGAAAGCCGGCCGCGCAAGCAATGGGTAGGGAAATCTATATCCTCTTTGTCCGCCTCGACGACTGCCAGCGGTTCTGGTTCGGCGGGAACCTGGCGCTGCTCAACGAGCGGATCGGCGCGCAGTGGCAGGCGGGCTGGGGCGGGCGGCCCGTCGAGGCCGGGAGGTTCGAGTTCGGCGGGCCGGGGCTCGGACCGGCCGACGTCACGCTCTCTCCGCGCGCGGCGCCGGCCTTCGCGGCCGCAAAAAGCCCGGCCGGCGCGACGACCCTCCGGCTGCGCTCCGCGGAGAAGCTGGCGGTCTGCGACGACTGCGAGGAGATCGTGGTCGCTCCGGTCTGCCCCGTGTGCGACGGAGGCTGCCGCCCGATGGCGCCGGAGCTCTGACGCGCTCACGGGGCGTCCGCCTGCGCTCTTTTTCTGGCACGCCAGAGCACCCAGGCGACCAGCGCGATGACTGTCACCGCGGCCAGGGCCGCCGCGGCGACGGCGACGGCGACGGCGACCGGCTGGCCGGTGGCGGCCCGCGCCACGACCGTCACTGAGCCGCTGACGCGGACGCCCGAGCCGTTCGCGTCGAGCACCGCGACCAGGGCGCCGTCCGGAACGGTGACGCCGACGCTGCCGGCGCAGGAGGCGAAGCCGCTCGGCGGACAGGTGTCGGCCAGGGGCACCGCGGCGCCGGTCGCCGAGTACTCGGCGAACGCGACCTCCGACAGCAGGTAGAACCGGGCGAGCCCCCCCACGGCGCTCAGCTGGTAGGCGACGTCGACGGTCCCCACCGCGGCGAACCGGGCCGAGCGGTTGCCGTCGAGCGGGCACGAGTCGAGGGCGGCGAAGTCGCAGGCGGCGCCGGCGAGCCGGGCGCCGAGGGCCGCCCAGAGTACAACGAACTGCCGGTAGTGCATGCTATCCGGCTGGGCGAACTCAGTCTCAGTCTGCCCCGAAGCCCGGCCCGCGCTCGGCCCCGTCGGCGAGCTCGGCCGTCGCGCTCCACGCTCCGGCCCGCAGGCTCTTGGGGCCGGTCGGCGCGCCGCCGGCGCCGCGCGTCTCGTCTGCGGCGCCGAAGGTCGAGCCGTCGGCGGCGCCGAGCTCGGCGCCGTCCCGCAGGGGC
>DATLOS010000284.1:0-3167 GCA_035536155.1 Elusimicrobiota bacterium | reverse complement strand
CAAGTGCTGCGCCGGTCCGGCAAGCCGAGCGAGGCCTTGCTGATCCTCGATCGCCTCCACGGCCGCGGCCTCTCCTCCCGGGCGTCCCTCGAGCTGTACCGCGACCTGGCCGTCGAGAGGGAGCTCCCGAAGGAGGCGGCGCAGGCGCAGAAAGCCCTGGAGGAACGGTTCAAGGACGACCCGTCCGTTCTCCTCGCCGGAGGCATCATGGCCCTGCGCGCGGGCCGTCTCGCCGAGGCGTCGGGCACGTTGCAGGCGCTCTCGGGCCAGTTCCCGGAGCGGGAGGACGTCGAGGAGGCCCGGCTCGCGGTCTTCCTCGCCAGGAAGGATTACGAGGGGCTCCTGCGTGCCGCGTCGCAGAGCCGCGCGTCCCGCGCCTCCCTGGCCCCCTTCCTGGCGGCGGCTCTCTCGCAGCTGGGGCGCGGCGCGGAAGCCGAGGGGATCTTCGAGCGGGCGCTGGCCGAGCGGACGGAGCCGCGTCTCGTCCTGGCGTACGCCAACCTCCTGCTGTCGAACGGCAAGACGGAGCCGGCGCGCGCGCGCTACGAGGAGGTCCTCCGCGCCCAGCCCGGGAACGAGGCCGCCCGGCTGGGGCTGGCGACCCTCGCGCTTCAGGGCGGCGACACCGCGTCGTCGCGGACGCATGCGGAGGCCGTGGCGGCCGGGAAGGGCGCCGGAGCGGGGTATGCGCAAACGTTGATCGCCGAGCTTGAACTTCGGCAGGGTCGGCCCGACCAGGCGCTCGCCGCCGCGGGCCGCGCGCTGAGCCTGGACCCCAGGGACGAACGGGCCCTCTTCTTCCAGGGCGTGGCCACTCTCGAGCTCGGCCGCGCCGACGAGGCCGAGAGTCTCCTCCAGCGGGCCGCGGCCGCGCGTCCGGACGATCCCGCGCTGCAATGGCACCTCGCGCGCGCGAAGGCCGCCCGGGGCTCGCCGGGCGAGGCGCTGGCGATGGTGGACGCGGCCCTGGCGAAGAAGCCGGCCGACGACGGGCCGTTCCTCTCCCTCCGGATGATCCTCCTCGGACTCTCGGGGAAGGATGCGGAGGCCAAGGCGGCGCTCGACCGGCTCGCTCCGAGACTCCGACCGGAGAAGGCGCTGGTCTGCGAGGCCTGGCTCCTGGCCCGCGGGGGAAAGCCGGCCGAGGCGGCCGGGCGGCTGAGGTCGAAGCTCGACGATCCCGACGTCGCCCAGGCCTGGGCCGACCTCATGCTCCGGCAGGGAAAATCCGAAGGCATTTTCGAGGCCCTGGAGCCGCACGGGCTCGACGCCGCGCGCTGGATCCGCCTGGCCGAGACGGCGCGCGCGAACGGTCTGCCCGCCGTGGCGGTGGCCCTCTACCGGAAGGCGCTCCGGACCGACGGGGAAAACGCGGCGCTCTTGAACAACTTTGCCTATGTCTCGCTCCAGCTCGACGCCTACAACTCCGACGAGGTCGTCGCGGCCGCGGCGAAGGCCTTCGCGCTGGCGCCGAAGAACGTCAGCATGATTCACACCTATGCCTCGGCGCTCCTCAAGACGAAACGGGAGCGGGAATGCATCGCGCTCCTCCAGAAGGAGCGGTGGGTGACCGAGAAGTGGGCCAAGCTGCTGCTCGTCCTGGCCCAGGCGTACGAGAAGGCCGGAGACGGGGAGGCGGCCGCGCGGACGTACACCGCGTGCCTGAGACATCCGGACACGGCCGCGATTCAGTCGGGAGACCTGGCCCGTCCCGAGCTCGAGAAGAAGATCGAACAGCTGCGCAGGAAGTAGGGGGTTTCGATGCCGCAGAAACCCTCGCAGCGCTGGATCTGGCCCCTGACGGTCGCGGCGGCGGTCTTCCTCCTCCTCGAAACCATCGACGGCTTCATCGCCGTCCCGCTGAGGGAGCTCTCGTCGGTCCTCGTCCAGCTCTTCCTGGGCGCCTTCGGGTTCCCGATCCGCCGGGCCGGAACGATCCTTTCCACCCCCACGATGAGCTTCGACGTGGTGCCCGCGTGCAGCGGGTCCACCACGCTCCGGGTGCTCCTCTTCTTCTGCATCGTCTGGGCGGGAAGCCACCCGCGCCTGACGACGGCCCGGAAATTCGCGGCGGCGGCGCTGGCGGTGCCGCTGGCGCTCCTGGCCAACGTGGTCCGCATCTCGATGCTCGTCGTGACGGGGCACGCCGCGGGGAGGCCCGCGGGCGACTTCTTCCATTCCATGGCGGGCGTCGTGGCGTTCGTCCTGGCGATGATCGGATCTTATCTGGTGACGGAGCGGCTCGCCGCAACGGCGGCTCCGCGTCCCGGGGGCGGACCGGCGTCGCTCGCGCTCCTCGCGGCGCTCCTGGCCTTCCTCTTCGCGCCGTTTCTGGTCTGGTGCGTCCCCGGGTGGGCGTTCCCGCTCGACCGCCTGGGCTTCCTCTTCACGGTGCCCGCCGCGGCGGTCGGAGCCTGGTGGGCCTGGCGCGCGCCGGCGGATGGCTCGTGCGAACGGGCGGGGACCGCGGCGTTCGGGGCGGCCCTCGCCCTCCTCCTCGCCGCGACGGTCATGGATATCAACATCCTGAAGGGCATTGCGGCCCTCGCGTGCCTGGTCGCGCTGGCCCTCGCCACCCGCGGAGCCCGATTCGCGCGGGTCGCCGCGGTTCTGGCGGCGATCGCGTACCTCGGCTTCCCGACCGTCTCTTACCAGATCCAGAGAGCCACCGTCCCGCTCCTGGGGGTCGGCAACGTCGGCGTGAGCCTCGCGGCGAAAGTCGTGATTGCCGCCGGGCTCGTCGCCCTCCTCCGGCTGCCCGCGTTCCGAAGCGCCTCGGAGGGTGGGCCCCCCTCGGCCGCCGGAGCCGCGCCCGTGCCGCGTCTCCTGCCGGTCCGCCTTCTCCTCGTCGCCCTGCTGGCCGTCTTCCACGGCACCTGGTACGGATTCGCGGCGGGCGCGGAACTCCGCGGCAAGTTCGACATGAGCTACGTCCTGGGCGACTGGGTCGGCCGCAACTACCCTGTCGCGGAGGGTGAAGAGGAGTTCTTCGGGAAGGGCAACCTCTGGACCCGCCGCTACGTCCACGGCCAGAAAGTCGTGGACGTCATCGTGTCGGCGACGGGAGGCGACCGGCACCGCGCCCACCCGCCCGCCTATTGCATGACCGGGGGAGGGTGGCACGTCGTCTCCGAGTCGACGGACCGTCGGACCCTCGGCGACGGCTC
>DATLOS010000283.1:0-5232 GCA_035536155.1 Elusimicrobiota bacterium | reverse complement strand
CAAATCCAGATAGAATCTGGATCGTGTTATCGAGTGTTATCCAGTGTGCGGGACTGTCGGGCTACTTCTTGAGCCGGGCCTTGGCCCAGGCCGCCCAATACGATTCCGGATATAGGAAAGACATGCGCTCCAAGGCCGCGTGGGCCTTGTCGGCCTGGCCCATGCGCTCCAGCGAGCGCGCCAGGGAGGCGTGCGTGGCCGAGGCCAAGGGGTGGTCGGGATGGCCGTCCAGGAAGCGTTGGTCGGTCTCCGCGGCCGCCTTGTAGTCCCCCGCCGCCTCCAGGCTATGCCCCAGGCCGGCGAGCGCCAGCGTGGAGAGCGACTTGTCGGCCTGGGACTCGGCCAGGCGCCGGTAGACCTCCGCGGCGTCCTTGAAGCGTCCCTGGTCGAAGAGGATGTCGGCCGTCAGGAGCTCGCCGTAGCCCGCGGCCAGGCTGCCGGGATGCTCCTGGCCGATCCGGGTGTTCAGCGCGACGGCGTCCGCGGGGCGGCCGGCGCGCGCGTAGGCCTGCGCCATGGCGAACTCGGTCCAGCTCGCCTCCGAGGCGCGGCGGCTCTTGGAGAAGAGCATGGGCGCTACGCCGGCCAGGAGCACGAGAAGGATCGCTCCGCCGACCGCGGCGGCGCGGTTGCGCTCGGCCCAGTCGGCCACCCCCTGGACGGCGTCGAGCAGCTCGTTGGACTGCGCTTGGCGGCGGGCCCACTGGGTGGTCATGGTTGTCTCCCGGTCATAGTTGTCTTCCTTCGGATTTTACGCGTGATTGGATGCCTTCGAACTCCGTGGCCATGTCGAACAGCGAGAAAAGCTCGGCGAGCTTGCTCCAGTCCACGTCCTTCTTGCAGGCGGCGAGCAGGGCCTCGATGACGATGAGCTCCTTGTGGCGTGCCTCCAGGTCCCCCGTGGTGCCTTGGAGCTTCAAGGCGATGAGGTCCTCGGGCTTAACGACCCGCGTGAGGCGGGCCTCCGGAAACACCGGCTTGTCCAGCGCCCGCTCCAGCATGCTCTGCGAGATCTCGCTCGAGGCATGGACGAAGTTCAAGGACTGGAGCTCGGACTTCTGCTTGACGAAATAGGACACGTTCGCGGAGCGGTAGCGCAAGGTGAAGCCCTGGTCGAGCAGCATATCGTCGAGCTTGGGCAGGTCCTCCTTGTGGATGAGGACTTCCGTCTCGGGGTCCATGCGCGGTATGCCGAAGGAGCCCAGGGCGAAGTCTCCGCACAACGCATGGCGGATGCCCACGTTCCAGAAGGCATCGAGCAGCTCGGACAGCTCGGAACTCGCGCTCAAGATGTCATGCCCCCGGAGGGAATCGAACCCCCATCTTCTCCTTAGGACGGAGTAGCTCTATCCATTGAGCTACGGAGGCCCGGACGAATTGTATCAAATGCGCGCTCGCATTCAGTGGAGCCGGGGGGCGGGCAGCGGCTTTCGCCCCGCGAAGCCCTCGTCGAGGCCGTGGTAGTGGGTGATGGCCTTCTCGCCGTACTTCCAGCAGAGGCAGACCTCCCTCCCTTCCAGGCGGTGCGGGAAGTCGACGAGCGCGGGATCGAGGCCTTTGGGATGGCCGCCCAGCTCGAAGACCTTGCGCAGGCGGCCGTTGATCTCGTTGACCAGGAACTGGAGCTGGGCGCGCTCGATGGCGAGCTCGGGCGCGTCCGCGTCGGGGCTCTTCTCGTTCATGAGCCGCGCCTTGTCCAACGCCTTGGCGTGAAGCTCCATGACCGCGGCGTACACGCGCTCCAGCTCGGGGATGAGGGCTTCCGCCTCCTCCCGCGTGAAGTACCTCATTTTCCCGCGAGGCCCAGGACGCGGCGCCATTCGGGCGCCGTCACCGGCTGCACGGAGAGCCGCCCGCGCTTCAAGAGCGTCATTTCCTTTAGAGACGGCTCGGCCCGGATGTCTTGAATCGAGACCGGCTCGGCGAACTTCTCCACGAACGCCACCTGGACCTGCCACCAGCGCGGCGCCGCGGGCGGGCTGTCGGGATCGTAGTGGTCGTCCTTCGGGTCGAACTGGGTGGGATCGGGCTCGGCCTCGCCCACGACTTTCATCACGCCCACCGCGGCCGAGGGTTCGGCGTTGGAATGGTAGAACAGGGCGAGATCTCCCTTCCTCATAGAACGCAGGAAATTGCGCGCCTGGTAGTTGCGCACGCCCCCCCAGCCGGTGCCGCGCGCGCCGTCGCGCTTCAAGTCGTCGATGGAGTACACCGACGGCTCGGACTTCATCAGCCAGTACGCCATCGCGCGCGGGCTAGTAATGAAGGAGGGAGTGGAGGTCCCAGCCGGCCAGCTTCTCGCGTCCCTTGAGGAAGTCGAGCTCGATGAGGAAGCTGGCGCCCAGGACCTTCGCCCCGGTCTTGGTGAGGAGCTCGAGGGCCGCCCGCGCGGTCCCCCCCGTCGCGATCACGTCGTCGACCAGGACCACCCGGGAACGGGCGTCTACGGCGTCGGCGTGCATCTCGATCGAGTCGGTGCCGTACTCCAGGGCGTAGGACTCGGTCAGGGTCTTGCGCGGGAGCTTGCCCTTCTTGCGGATGGGCACGAGCCCCGCGCCGAGCTTGTAGGCCGCGGCCGAGGCGAGCAGGAAGCCGCGCGACTCGATGCCGGCCACGTGCGTGACGCCCTTGCCCGTGTAGCGCTCCGCGATCGCGTCCGTCATCGCGGCGAACGCCTTGGGATCGCCCAAGAGCGGGGTGATGTCCTTGAAGACGATCCCCTTTTTGGGGAAGTCCGGGACGTCCTGGATCCGGCTCTTGAGCGACGCCGCCACGGCCGGGCTCATTTCCGGCCTTTCCTTCTTTGCGCGAGGCGCAGGAGGTCGGGGTTGGGGGCGGTGCGCCGGCCCTCGGGGATGATGTTGCCGAGGAGGTCGGTGCGCTGCTTGGGCGCGTTCCAGCCGGGCTGGAGGTTCGGCGCGCCCATCGGCCGGGGCTCATTGAGCTCGATGAGCCCCATGCGGTTGGCCACGCGGCGCAGGCGCAGGAGCGCCCGCTCCTCGATCTGGCGGATGCGCTCGCGCGAGAGCTTGAGGCGCTTGCCCACCTCTTCCAGGGTCATCGGCGACTGGCCCGTGAGGCCGTGCCGGAGCTCGAGGATGACGCGCTCGCGGTCGCCGATCTCGCCCAAAGCCTGGTGGAGCTCGTCGTGGAGCTTGAGGACCGAGATCAGGTTCTCCGGCGACTGGGCGGAGGACTCGGAGATCATGTCCTCCATGGTGATGTTGTCGTCGTCCGACTCGATCGGGTTCTCCAAGGAGCCGATGCCCTTCGCCGCCTCGGCGGCGTCGAGGACGCCGCGCACCTGGCGGGCGGTCCAGTGCATGCGCTTGGCCATCTCGGCCAACGTCGGGTCGCGGCCGAGCTGGAGGTGCATCTTCTCCCACTCCTTGAGCCACTTGCGCAGGGCCTCCCAGGCGTGGGGCGGGATGCGGATGGTCTTCGACTGCTCCTCGACCGCGCGGCGGATCGACTGCTCGATCCAGTAGGAGGCGTAGGTGGAAAAGCGGTAGCCCTTGGACGGGTCGAACTTGTCGATCGCGTGCATGAGGCCGAGGTTGCCTTCCTCGATGAGGTCCAGGAACTCGGTGCCCTGGCGGTGGTACTTCTTGGCGATGGGGACCACGAGGCGCAGGTTGGCCTCCATGATCCGCTTCTTGGCCTCCTTGTCGCCGCGCTTGGCCTTCTTCCAGAGCTTGTGGATCTCTTCGCGATCCACCTGCGCGAGCTTCTGGATGCCCTTGAAGTACTGGCTCGTCGAGTCCGTAGTGGGAAGCATGCGTCCCCCTCTTTTATAGTCTTCGCGTCACGCGCGGACCTCGAAGGCTTCCGCGTCCTGCCGCGGAGCGAGGTCCTCCCTGCGGACCTCGTCCACCCGCGCGGCGGCCGGCCCGCGCCCCAGCGCCGCGGCGAGCTCCGCCACGGCCTTCACGTCTCCCTGCGCCTCGGCCTCGACGCCGCCGTCCGGCAGGTTGCGCACCCAGCCCGTCAGGCCCAGCCGCCGGGCCTCGTCGACCACGAACCAGCGAAAGCCCACGCCCTGGACCCGGCCGCGCACCCTAAACCGCGCGCGCGTCAAGCAAAGACCTCTTGCATTGCCCAGATTGTGTCAAGGGTTTATACGAAAAGCAGGTTGCGGCGTCAAGGGCGAACGGCCATCGAACAACACGGGCACCTAGGGGCCCGTGGTCCCAGGCCGAAGGGCCCATGGTTTTGCGCCAAAAATCCACGGCGCGCTTCCCCATCCGCCCCGGGAGGCCGGCGGAAGGCGCGGCTATGCTGGGGTAGGACCGCGGACGCGGAGTCCGCCGGATCCGGAGGCCAAGAATGATCAGCCGCAATGCTGCAGTCCCGCTCGCCGTCCTGGCGCTTGCCGTCGCGGCGCTGCCGGCGCGCGCCGAGTCGCCGTTCAACTCGCTGGAGCAGGCTTTCCAGAACGCCGGCAGCCTGACCGCCCGGTTCGTCGAGGGCTATCAGGCGCGCGCCGCGGAACAGGACGCCCAACTGCGGGGCCAGGCGGAGCGCGTGAGCGGCGCGGTCGCCTTTGAGGAGGCGAAGAACGCGCGGATCGAGCAGATGAAGGCGCAGCTGTGGCAGCGCATGGTCGCCGATCGCACCACCGGCCGCATCGGCGTGGAATACGCGAAGGTCGCGGTGGACCCCGAGCTCAACTGCACGATCACGCTTACGGTGGAGAGGGTCGAAGACGGGACGGACGAGAGCGAGGTCCTTCCGGAGACGTGGGGCGACTGGCTCCATCGCTCGGGGAGCGCCACGCCCCGGACCCGCCACCTCCGGCAGATGAAGGACGTCTCGTACGCGGTCACCGGCAACTTGGCCGAGAGCACGGCGCAGATCGCGGCTGAAGAGACGAAGTACACGCTGGAGTCGGTGGAGCAGGTCCACAAGGTCCCCGGCGTCGCCGCGTGGACCACGGTCGAGAGCGAGGCGAAAAGGCCGCGCTGAGCCGACCGCTGGATGCGCGCGAAAAACGGCGGGCGGGAGCCTCGTGAAAGGCTCCCGCCCGCGGCGATTTCCGGCAAGCATCGGGGTGCCCGGACTTGAACCGGGAGCCTCTTGGTCCCGAACCAAGCGCTCTAGCCGATTGAGCTACACCCCGTAAAGTCGGGTATCGGGGAGCCGGGAATCGAACCCGGAACCTCTCGCACCCCAAGCGAGCGCTCTGCCATTGAGCCACTCCCCGAACGAATTTATTGTACCTAATTTATCGGC
>DATLOS010000282.1:0-9703 GCA_035536155.1 Elusimicrobiota bacterium | reverse complement strand
ACGCTCTCGGCCCTCCTCGGCATACCCGCGCCCGCGCTCTCCGAGGGCCTGCCGGTCCTCGAGGCCGTCGACCTCGCTCCCCGGGAGCGCGCGGCCGCCATGCTCGACGCCCTGGAGCATCGCCGCCGGAAATGGCGGGCGGCGAAGGCCGACTGGCCCTGGCTTCGCAACGATCCCGCGCCGCGCCTGCTTCGGGCTAAGGCGATGTGGAAGGCCGGCGACTACCCCGGGACGGAGGCGTACGCGCGCGCCGCCATCCGCGAGATGGACGCGGCCATGGCGGAGTTCGCGCCGGCCAAGTGGTTCGGAAAGCTGCTCTGGACCCTGTACCTGCTGACGCTGGCGGCGCTGCTGGCGGCGCCCCGCAGGCGGACGCCCGCGATCCTCGCCCGGCTCGCGCGTTGGGCCGGCGGGGGCTGCCTGATCGCCCTGGCCGCGCCCCTCCTGTTCTCGGGGCTCTGGCCGGCCTGCTCGGCGATCGCGCTGACGGCCGCCGCGACGACGCTGGCGGTCAGCGCCGCCGCGAGCGCGATCGGCGACAAGGTCTCGCGCGCGTCTTGGGTGGTCCCGCTGGCGGCGGCGGCGGGCATCGCCTTCCCCGCGGTCCTCGACGCCAACCTCTGGTCCTGGCTGGCGCTGCTCGGCGTCTGCGCGGCCTGGCGACGCGCGAGGGGCCTGTTCCTGGGGATGCTCGGCCTCGCCCTGGCGCTGGAATGGTGGCTCCCGCTCCAGCCGGAGATGTCGCTGGCCCGCTCCTTCCTCCCCAACGGCGCGCTCCTGCGCGGGTGGTGGAACCCGCCCTGGTGGTCCGTCGAGGCCGCCCTCCTGGGCCTGGCCGCGGCCGCCGCCTACCGGCGGCTGCGCGGCTGGAGCCCGGGCAAGCCGCGCATGGAATGGCTGGCGTACGTGCTCGCGCTCCTGCCGCTCGCCGCCAGCCTGCTGCTGCCCCCCGCCGACCTCACCACCTTGGCCTGGACCTGCGCGATCTGCTGGATCTCGTTTAGCGCCTCGTGGCTCTTGCCCGCCCCGGCGCAGGTCCGCACGGCGTGGCTGAGCATGATCCTGCTGGGATTTCTCAACACCCTCAGCGGAGTTCCCGCGATCTGCCTGCTCATCCCCGCCGTCCTGGCCGGCTGGGGGCTGGGCGACGCGCGCCAGGAGCGGCCCGCGCCGTGGGAGGGGCTGACGCTTCTGGCCTTCGTCCTGTGGGCCTATACTTTGCCGGGGGGACGGCTCGATTTCTCGCACATCTCCGTCGGCGAAGGCTACCTCGGGCTAGGCCGGGACTGGCATCCTCAGGCGTTGATCGCCCTGATAGCGCTCAAGCACGTGCTGGCGCTCGGCCTGCCCATCCTGCCCTACCTGGCCCGTCTCACGTTCCACGAGGCGGCCGAGGCGATCCCGTTCCTGGGCGCTTTCTCGGCGGGGAGCCTGAGCCAGCTTTGGCTCGATCGGTTCTATCTGGGCTCGCCGCTCGCCAGCCTGATGGACGAGAGGACGTACGAGCTCTCGATCTGGGCCGCGCTCCTGGGCTGGATTCTCCTCGGTCTTTGGTTTGCGGCCCGCCTGACTTTCCCGACTCTGGCGCCCGGGAGCGAAGGAAAACCCATTCGCGCGCGCGGCTCGCGGCGCGGATGATCCCGAGACAGGCGACGCAGTAGGCGAGCGAGTACGCGAGAGAAGCGGCTTGGGGCGACAGCCAGCCGCCGAAGAGGACGTCGGTCGCCCGGTAGCACAGCGGCTCCTTCCCGCCCCCCGGCGCGGACACCCACGCCGCCTTCTGGACCTCGTACAGGGTCCCGGCGACGAAGTACGCCGCGATGGCGTTCTTTCCGAGCGCGCCGAGCGGCCTCGTCCACCGCTCCGCCCCGGGAAGCCCGCCGACGGCGTGGCACGCGGCGAGCGCCCAAAGCGCGCCTCCCGCGGTCAGCACGCAGTAGGAGCTCGTCCAAAGCGCCTTGTTCACGGGGAATACCCGGCCCCACGCCAGCCCGGCGGCGATAGCGGCCGCGCCCGCGGCCGCGAAGGCGGCCGCCAGCCGCGCTCGCCCCGTCCCGCGCCGCAGCGCCTCTCCGGCGAACATCCCGAAGAGCGCGGTGACGACGGCGGGCAGGGTGCTGAGCAGGCCCTCGGACTCGTAGGGCGCGCCGCGGTGGGCGCCGAGCAGGCGCGCGTCGACGTAGGCGGCCAGGTTTCCCGCCGGGCTCAAGTCCGGCAGCCCGAAGCCGGGAACCGGGATCCGGGTCATCGCGAACCAGTACGCGAGCAGGACGGCCGCGGCCAACGCGGCCCGGGCCCGGACTCCGGCGCCCAGGAACAAGAGCGCCCCCGCGACGTAGCAGATCGCGATCCTCTGGAGCACCCCCATCACGCGCATATGCGCGAAGCCCGGAAACGGAAAGCTGACGCTCAGGACGCCCAAGAGAAAGATCACGACCGCCCGCCGCAGCACGCGCGAGAGGATGGCCGCCGCCGGCTCGGACTTATCCAGCTCGCGGCGCAGGGCGACCGCGAGCGAGGCGCCCATGATGAAGATGAAGGTGGGGAATATGAAGTCGGCCGTGGTCCAGCCGCTCCAGGCCGAATGGCGGAGCGCGGGATAAACGCTCGGCCCGCCGGGGCAGTTCACGGCGATCATGGCCGCGACCGCGACGCCGCGGAGCAGGTCCAAAGACAGGATCCGGCCGGCCGCCTTCACCCTCTCAGGATAGCCCCCCGGGCGCCCGCGCGCCAACGAGGAAATGCGCCGGTCAGGCGACGTCGGCGTTGACGACGACGGTGCCGGCGACGAGGTCGTGCCAGCCGCGGCGGTCCTTCTCGAAGACGGCCCACAGGAAGCCCAGGAACATCGCGTAGCCCGAGACCAGGCTGAACGCGGCGCGCCAGAGCATTTGCTTCCGGTCGGCCGGCGCGCCGCCCGCGGACACGACCGCGAGCTTGCAGATGCGCTTGCCCGGCGTCGCGCCCATGCGCTTCAGGAAGACCAGGCTGTAGACGAGCCAGACCAAGGCGAAGCCCCAATGCCGCTGCGTCGAGCGCCTCGCCGCCGAGAACCCGCCGTTCTCGTAGAGCGGCGTCTCCTCCTCATCCTCGCCCCTGTCTCCGCCCTTCCGGGCTCCTTCCTTGACGGTGACGCCGTCTTCCCCGATCGAGACCAGCACGTCCTTGTCGCGCACCTTGATGCCGGACTCGCCGATGGAGAGCGCGGCGGCCTTCTCCTCCGGACGCGCGGCGGCGGCGGCGGACTTCGCGCGCCGGGCGTCATAGCGCACGTGGACCTGCTCCTTGCCGAAGAGCGCCGAGACGATGAGGGAGCAGATGAGGCCGTCGATGGCCAGCGCGAGGGCGCGGCGCGCGAGCGCCGGGCGCGGCCCGGCCGCGACGCCCGCCGCGGAAGCCGCCGAGGCCGGGGCCCCGCGCTTGAGCAGGCTCCACAAGCCCGGCGACGCGGCCGCCTGCGGCAGGCCTTCGACCGGCTGCTCGCGGCGGACCTTGTACACGCGGATCTTCTCCGGTATGCCCTTGAGCTGCATCAGGCCGACCTCGCTCGTGGGCACCTCGGTCTTGTTCATCGAGAGGTAGACCGCCTCGGTGAAGTACACCTCGCCGGCCTCGGCCACGCCCTCGATGCGCGCGGTGATGTTCACCGGCTCGCCGAAGACGTCGTTCTCGGCCAAGGTGACCTCGCCGCAGTTGATGGCGACCCGCACCTCGATGCGGTCGTCGGCCGCCTTGTCCTTGTTGTAGGCGCGCAGCGCCTCCTGGACCGCGATCCCGGACAAGACGGCGTCCGTGGGGCTGTCGTACACCATCAGAAAGGCGTCGCCGATGGTCTTGATCAGCCGCCCCCCCTTGCCCTCGAGCGTGGGCAGGACGAGCTGCTTGTGCGCCTCGAGCATCGCCACGATGTCGGCGCGCGACTTGCGCGAGGTCTTGTCGGTGAAGCCCTTGATGTCGGTGAGGAGTATCGTGTAGTTGCGGGTGTCGCCCATGCCTAGCTCCTCCAGGCTCGGTAGGAGCCCAGCACGCGCGCGAAATCCGCGAGCTCCCGCAGGTGGTCGAGCGCCTTGCGGCAGCGCTCCTCGCGGAGGCTCCCCATGAAATCGACGTAGAAGCGGTACTCCCAGACCCGGCCCTTGATGGGGCGGGACTCGATCTTGGCCAGGCTGATGTCGCGCAGGGCGAAGACCCCCAGGGCCTTGAAGAGCGCGCCCGGCTCGTTGCGCACCGAGAACACGATCGACGTCTTGTCCGCCCCCGGGACCGCGCCGGCCGAGCGGGAGAGCAGGAGAAAGCGCGTGTAGTTGCTGCTGTGGTCCTCGAGGTGGCGGCGCAGGACCCGGGCGCCGTAGGCCTTGGCCGCGGCCCGGCTGGCGATCGCCGCCGCGTCGGGCATGCGCTGCTCGACGATCGCCTTGACCGAGCCGGCGGTGTCGTAGAAGGGCACCTTCTCCAGCCGCGGGTTCGCGGCGAAGAAGCCGGCGCACTGCGCCAGGGCGACCGGATGGGAGAGGACGCGCCGGATGGACTTGAGCTCGCGGCCGCGGGGAGCGATCAGGCAGTGGACGACCCGCAGGCTCACCTCGGCGCGGATGAAGAGCCGGTGCGCCACGAGAAGGTCGTAGTTCTCGTGCACGGAGCCGGCCAAGGTGTTCTCGATGGGGATGAGGCAGGCGTCGGCCTTGCGCCCCACCGCCGCGAAGGTCGCGGCGAAGCTCTCGCACGGGAGCAGGCGGGGCCCGCGGCCCAAGAGGAGGCGCGCCGCCTCCTCGCCGAACGCGCCCGGCTCGCCTTGGAAGGCCACGACGCGCGGCGGCGTCATATCTTGGGCATCCGGCCGAGCTCGACCCGGGAGCGGCGGTACTCCAGCAGCCAATGCAGGCCCTGGTCGACGCAGCTCTGGAAGCGCTCGCGGGCGCGCTTGAGCTCCTGGGCCCCTTCCTCGCGCCCGCGCAGGAGGTGGCGCATGCCGAGAAAGTAATAGGCCGCGGTCAGCCGCGTGCTGATCTCGTTGCCGCTCACCGCGCGGGCTTCCTTGAGCACCTCGTCCTCCGAGGCCTTGCCCGCGTAGAAGGACGCGATGACCCGCGGCCACTTCCCATCGCCGCCCTGCGCGAGGTAGCCCTGGATGTCCGCGTCCGCCTCGCGCGTCCTCCCGAGCCGAGCCAGCTCGACGTAGTAGTAGAGATGCCCGAAGGCCTCGCGGTGGTCTGGCTTGGAGTTCTCGAGCGAGATCCGGTACTCCTTAGCCGAATCCTCGAAGCGGCCCATCAGGTCGTAGACGTTGCCGAGGCTGCGGTGGGTCAAGGCGTCGTTGGGGGCGAAGACCGCCACTTTGAGCAGCTCCCCGAGCGCGTCCTGCATCTTGCCCTGCTCCTCGTAGGCCTGGGCCAGGTTGAAGTGCCCGCTGGGCTCCGCGGGCTCGAGCGCGATGGCCTTGCGGAAGCTCTCGGCGGCGCCGGCGTAGTCCTTGCGCACCCTCTGGACGTTGCCCACGCCGTTCTGCGCCCAGCCGCAGCGGGGATCGAGCGCCAGAGCCTTCCGAAAGAGGGCATCGGCCTGGTCCCAGTCCCTGCGATCGACGTACATGTAGCCCAGCGCGGCCAAGCTCTCGGCCGTCGGCGGCTGGATGCTCTCCGCCAGGGCCATGGCCTTCGTCGCGTCGCGGGTCCGGTAGTAGCGCACCGCGGCGAGGACGGCGAGCTTCGCGACCTCCGACGCCTTCCCCGCCCGCGCCTCCAGCTGGGAGCCCCCGCTGAGGGTGGTCTCCAGGGCGCTGGTCGATTGCTCGCGGAACGCCGAGTCGCGCAGGGTGAGGTACGGCTTGATCTGGACCTTGTCGCCCAGCCCGATCACCTCGCCCCAGATGACCAGAGCCGCGCCCAGGCGCCGGCCGGCGTCGAGGGCCTCCTGCGCGGAGCGCAGGGGCGCCAGAGCCTCGTCCGGGACGACCAGCACGTCCTGCGAGCTGCCGAAGCTCTCCATGAGCTTCTGCTCGACCAAAGCCTTCATCACGCGGCCGTCCTTGGCCGCGCGCTCGTCGATGCCGCGGAAAGGGGCCACGAGCACGGAGAAATGCTCGGGAGCGCGCTTGCGGGCCGGCGCGCGCGCGCGCCACGCCCGGCGCGCGCCCAAGCCCGCGAGGGCCAATCCCGCCGCCAAGACGACGGCGCCGACGGCCCGCGTCCGGCGGGGCCGGCGGATCGTCGGGGCGCCGTCCACCAGGACTTGATAGATCTCGACCTTGCCCTGGATGTTCTTGAGGGACCGCAGGCCGAGCCGGCGGGTGCGCACCTCGGGCTGGGCGCGGATCATGTCGTGCACGATCTGCGAGACGCAGATGCCGCCGGGCGCGGCGAGGGGCTGGATGCGGGCCGCGACGTTGACGCCGTCGCCGAAGATGTCGCCCCCGCGCTGGATGACGTCTCCCACGTGGATGCCGATGCGGACCTCGAGCTTCTGGCCGCCGAGCTCGTTGCGCTGCGCCAGAACGTGCTGGATCTCCACCGCGCAGCGCACCGCGTTGGTCGCGCTGGGATAAGAGGAGAGCACCGCGTCGCCGATGAACTTGAGAACGGCCCCGCCGTGGGCCTTGATGACGGGCAGGAGCAGGTCTTGGTGCTCGCGCAGGAGGCGCTCGGTCTCGCGCTCGTTCTCCCCCATCATCTTGGAGTAGCCGACGATGTCGGAGAACATGATGGCCAGCAGCAGCCGCCGCGTCTCGGTCCGCGGGCTCGAGCTTTCGTCCACGCGACATTCTACCCCATCCGACGGGCTTGACGCCGCCCGACGGACGGCACTACACTCGAGGCGGCCCCCATGCGCTGCCTGCTCCTCTACCCGCGCTTCTCGCGCTACAGCTTCTGGAACTACTCCTCCGCCTGCGAGCTGGCCGGCCACAAGTACCCGACCTCGCCGCTCGGCCTGCTCACGGTCGCCGCGCTGCTTCCCGCCGGCTGGGAGCCGCGGCTCGTGGACCTCAACACCCGGGACCTGCTCGACGAAGACCTCGATTGGGCGGACGTCGTCCTGACCGGCGGGATGATCACCCAGCAGGCCGAGACCCTGCGCCTCATGCGCCGGGCGAAGGCCCGCGGGAAGCTCGTCGCGGTCGGCGGCCCCGACGCCACCTCCCAGCCCGAGGTCTACCGCGAGGCCGATTTCCTCGTGCTGGGCGAAGGCGAGCTCACCGTGCCTCGCTTCACGGCCGCGCTGGCTTCCGGCGCGCGCCGCGGCGTCTTCCGTGCGGACGAGGCGAAGGCCGACCTCTCGCGCTCCCCCGTGCCCCGGTACGATCTCCTGCGCTTCTCCGACTACGCCTACATCGGCGTCCAGACCTCGCGCGGCTGCCCCTACCAGTGCGAGTTCTGCGACATCATCGAGCTCTATGGGCGGGTGCCGCGCATCAAGGAGCCGGAGCGCGTCCTGGCAGAGCTCGAGACGCTCTACCAGGCGGGCTTCCGCGGCCACGTGGACTTCGTCGACGACAACTTCATCGGCAACCGCAAGGCGGCGGCGCGCCTCCTGCGCGAGCTCATCGCCTGGTCCGAGGCCCGCGGACGGCCGTTCTACTTCTCCACCGAGGCCACGATCACCTTGGCCAAGGACGAGGAGCTCCTGGGCCTCATGCGCGCGGCCGACTTCCGCCACGTCTTCATCGGCATCGAGACCCCGGACCCGGCCCTGCTGCGCTCCACGCGCAAGGCGCAGAACGCCCTGGCCCCCGTCGCCGGCGCGGTGCGCCGCATCCACGAGGCGGGCCTCATGGTGCTGGCCGGCTTCATCGTGGGCTTCGACGGCGAGAAGCCGGGCGCCGCCCAGGCCATCGAGCGCTTGGTCGAGGAGACCGGCATCTGCGTGGCCATGACCGGGCTCCTGACCTCCCTGCCCAACACCCAGCTCGACCGCCGCCTCGCCGCCGAGGGCCGCCTCTTCGCGCGCGACGGCGCCATGGTCCTGCGCGAGGAGGTGGACCAGACCAGCGCCGGCCTCAACTTCCTCACGAGCCGCCCCCGCGCCGAGATCCTGGCCGAGTACCGCGAGGCCCTGGCGCGCATGTACTCTCCCGCCGGCTACTTCGGCAGGATGGGCCGCTTTTTGGAGGCGCTCCAGCCCGCGTGGCGGCACCGGCCGACGAAGGGCATGGCGGCGCGCTACGGGAAGGCGTTTGCGCGCATCACCTGGGCGCTGGCCCGCCACCCCGACGCCTTCTGGCGCTACCTGCGCGAGCTATTCCGCGCCGCGGCGCGGGGCAGGGACCACGTCGCCCAGGCGGTCGCGCTGTCGGCGCTCTACGTCCACTTTCGCGAGCAGTCGCGCTACGTCCTCGAGCGCCTCGACGCGGAGGTGCGCGAGCTGCGCGCCGACGGTGAGGAAGCATTTCTCAAGAAGCGCAACATCTACGTGCGCCCGACCGAGGCGGTTCAGTCCGTCGTCAGCACGAACGGCGCCCAATAATAGGGGTGGTCGTAGCCCAGCTTTCGAATCTCGGAGCGAGCGCTTCGCAGCGCCTTACGGGACGTCTCTCCGTTCTTGAGGTGCTGGAACAAGCGTTCGACAAATTCGTTGGTCGAGTCCTCCGAAACTTCCCACATGGAGATGAGCACGCTGCGGGCGCCTGCCGACTGGAAGGCGCGCCCCAGGCTCAGCGCGCCTTCGCCCCAAACGGTTCGCCCCAAACCGGTTTTGCACGCCGTTAAGGCCACAAGATCGGCATTCAGGCGCATCTTCGAGATCTCGCCCATCGTCAGCAAGCCATCGCTCGGCGAGCGGCCGCCGTATTGCGTCAGAAGAAGCGCCGGGTCGGTGAGGCCGGGCAGGTCCCCATCGACGAGTCCATGCGTCGCGAACACGACGTAACGCTTATCCTCGATGGCCATGGGCGTAAGATTGGCCTTTGTCGCACTCGCGCCCTCAAGAAGGGTTACATCCTCTCCAGCGAAGACCTTATCTCGCAGATGCTCCGCCATCAGGCCCGTGCGGTCCAAACGGGGGATGAGAGGCGGTCCGCCAGCTAGGCGCTTTTCGGAAAATTGCTCCCTGAGACCTCCCACTCCCATCGTCTCGATCACGTCCGCTTTAGCTTCGCTCATCGGCTCGGATAACCCTTTTGAGCGCGGATCGGCCTCAGAGAATATCGGGTCCGCGAGCACAAACAGTCCCGATGCGGCGTTGCCGCCTCTTCGCATCATCCGCTGCAAAGTCAGCGCCGTCGCGGAGCGTTGGTAGGCGATGTCATATTCGTCGCCGACGTAAGACACCCCCACGGGAACCGGACCATATAGGCCCGACGGCATCTCGAGTCGCGCTGGAGCCGTCGTCGGAAGCGCCTCGAAGGGCAACACTCCCAGAATGTCGTCGGGGACTATGATCAGCTTGTCGCTCTTCGCGATCAGCGGCCGGCCGCCCGCGTCCTTCGCCTGAAGGACCGGCTCAAAAATCCTGCGGTATACCTGGAGGCCGGCGGCGGGATCGTAGCGTGCGAGGTCCTTCGCGGCATGGATATCCTGAAACGAGCGCAGATAGGTACGAACGATGGCCTGCAGGCTCCCCCGTCCTATCGGGATGTCGAGCGCGGCCGCGAGTTTGCCGTCCTTGAGGATAAACGCGATGGCTACGGTACGAGTGACGACGTACTCGACCAGTACTTCTCTGGGCCGTAGTTTGATCGAGTCTACGGGCAACGGCTCGGGAAATAAAAGAG
>DATLOS010000281.1:0-2632 GCA_035536155.1 Elusimicrobiota bacterium | reverse complement strand
GTGGTCCATAACCTGCGCCTTATGAAATGGTCGGCGAATCCCGAGCCCTACGACTGGAACGTCCAGTTCGACGCCTTCGTCAAGCGCAAGACCGAAGAGGGCGACGCGCGATCCTTGGCCGGCGACCCCCGCGAGATGCCGGGGGGCGCCATGAGCGTCCCGGAGCCGGACCACTGGTACCCCTATCTGTACGCGCTCGGCGCCGCCGACGGCGGCCAGGTGCGCTGGGAATACGAGGGCCTCGAGAACGCCTCCATCTCCATGCGCTGCGCGAGTTTCGGCCTCCGATGAGCCTGAGCGCGATCCGCGTCCCGCGCGCGCGCCGCTGCCCGCCGGCGCTCGCGCGCCGCGCGGCCGCGGCCATGCGCCGCGACGGCGCCGTCGTGCTCGACGGCCTGTTCGCCCCGGCGCTGCTGCGCCGCCTGGCGGCTCGCGTGCTCTCCGGGCACGCGAGCGGCGCGCTGCGGCGGCAAGGCCTCGTGCGCGACGTCGCCGGGCGCTACGCGGCGGTCCTGCCGTTCGAGGGGCCCTTCCTCGAGCCCGCGCTCTTCGATCCGCCCGCCCTGCGCGGCCTGCTCGAGGGGCTGCTCGGCCCGGACTACCGCATCGGCAGCCTCGAGACCGTGATCGCGGAGCCCGGCGCCTACGAGCAGCACCAGCACCTCGACGGCGCGCTCCGCTTCGACACCGCGCTCGGCGGCAAGAAGGCGCCTTTTGCCGGAGACCTGTCCGGCCTGCCGCCCCACGCGGTGACGCTGTGCGTGCCGCTGTGCGAGGTGACGGAGGAGAACGGCCCCACGGCGATCTGGGCGGGCTCGCACCGCGAGGCCCTGCGCGCCAAGCCCTCCTCCGAGGCGGCGATCCGGCGCAAGTACCGGCAAGAGCGCGTGGCGGGGCCGCTCGGCCGGGCCTTCTTCTTCGACTACCGCGTCTTCCACTGCGGGACGGCGAACCTCACCCGCGAGGCGCGGCCGGTGCTGATGCTCGTGTTCTGCCGTCCCTGGTTTCGCGACCAGAACCTGGCCGAGGTGCACCCGAGGCTCGTGATCTCCCCGCGCGCGCTGGCCCGCCTGACGCCCGCGCGCCGCGAGCTCTTCGCGCTCGCTCCCTCGGCCCGCCGCCCGCTCTGGCGCAAGCGCTGAGTGGACCCGCTTCTTCCCATCGCGCCGCTGCGCGACCGGATCCTGTCCGAGCTGGCCCGCGCGGGGACGTTGGTCCTGAGCGCCCCCACCGGCAGCGGCAAGTCCACGCAGGTGCCGCAGTTTCTTTTGGGCGGCGCCGGGAAAGTCCTCGTCCTCGAGCCCCGCCGCCTTTCCGCGCGGGGCCTCGCCGCCCGCGTCGCCGCCGAGACGAAGAGCGCGCTCGGCGGCAAGATCGGCTATCAAGTGCGCTTCGACAGCCGCTGCGGCCCCGGCACCGCCGTGGTCTTCCAGACCTACGGCGTATTCATCCAGCGGATGCTGGCCGAGCCCTCGCTGCCCGGCGTGGGCGCGGTGCTGCTCGACGAGTTCCACGAGCGGACCTTGGACTGCGACCTGGCCCTCGCCTGGCTCAAGCGCCTGCAAAAGACGCGCCCGGAGCTCAAGGTCGCCGTGATGTCCGCGACCTTGGAGGGCGACGCCTTGGCCCGCTACCTGCCCGAAGCCGCGCGCCTCGACGTGCCGGGCCGGCTGTTTCCCGTGGACGTCCGCCATCGGCCGCCCGTCGCGCTCGGCGACACCGCCGAGAACGCGCTAGGCGCCCTGCAGGACCTCGGGCGCGAGGGCTTGGACGGCTCCGTGCTGGTCTTCATGCCCGGCGCCCGGGAGATCCGCCGCTGCCTCTCGGCTTTCGGCCCCTACTGCCGCGAGGCCGGGCTCGAGCTCCACGGCCTCCACGGCTCCATGGACCCGCGCGAGCAGGACCGGGTCCTTTCGCCCTCGCCCAAGAAGCGCGTCATCGTCGCCACCAACGTCGCCGAGACCGGCCTCACCATCCCCCAGGTCACCGCGGTCATCGACAGCGGCCTGCACCGCGTCGCCGCCCACGACCCGGCGCGCGGCATCAACACGCTTTATCTTTCCCGCATCAGCCGCGCCAACGCCGAGCAGCGCGCCGGCCGCGCCGGCCGCACCGCGCCCGGCCGCTGCGTGCGCCTGTGGTCGAAGCAAGACGAGGCGGGGCTGGCCGACGGCCTCAAGCCGGAGATCCTGCGCCTGGAGCTCAGCTCCCTGCGCCTCGAATCCTCGTCCTTGCCGGAGGAGGTCGAGTGGCTGACGCCTCCCCGCCCCGCCGCGTGGGAAGACGCGGGCCGCGCGCTCGAGGCGCTGAAGGCGACGGACGCCCAGGGCCGCGTCACGCCGCGCGGCCGCGCGCTCCTGGGTTATCCGGCCGCTCCCCGGGTCGCCGCGGCGCTGGAGGACGCGCGCGCCCTGGGACCCGAGGCGTTCGAGCTCTCCTGCGCGATGGCCGCGGTCTTCGAGACCTCCGAGCAGCTCCGCCGCGGCCAAGGCTCCGACCTCCTGGCCCTCGCCCGCGAGCTCTTGAGCGGCGACGGCGACTTCCCCCGCGAGACCTCCGAGGTCCTGCGCCAGCTCCAGCGCTCCGGAGAGCGCGGCGGGACAAAAGGCCCGGCGCCCAAAGGGGCGCTGGA
>DATLOS010000280.1:0-3341 GCA_035536155.1 Elusimicrobiota bacterium | reverse complement strand
TCGCCCTGCGCACGGACATCGCCAAGCTCAACGGGGAGCGGGACCTCCTCCTCAAGACCCCGATCCCCGCGGCGGAGCCGCCGCCGGACGCCGCGCGCTCCACGGCGCCCGCCCTGGGCCAGCTCCCCGAGCCGACCACGGCGCCCCTCGTCATCAACATCCCCGGGCTCACCAACGCCCCGATCGTGGTCCAGCCGCCGCCAGCGTCCTCCGTCTCGGCGCCGCCCCCGCCCCCGCCCGCCCCCACGGCGGCGGAGCTCTCCGCGCGCCGGGACTCCCGCCTCAAGGAGCTCGACCAGGCCCTGGGCGAGAAGATCGCGGACCTGGCCAAGAAGGAGGCCGGCTTCAAGGAGTACCAGGCCGTCACCGAGAAGAACCTCCTCGAGCTCGAGGGCCGCCGCAGCGAGATGCTCCTGGGCAAGATCTACGCCGCGGTGCGCGAGGTCGCGCGCGAGAACTCGGTGAGCGTCGTGGTCGACAAGACCCAGATCCTCTTCGGGCAGAACAGCGTCGATCTCACCGACAAGGTCCTCAAGAAGCTGTCGGGAGAAGAGAAGCCGAAAACCACCGAGCCAAAACCATGAACATCACCCTTGCCGAGATCGCGAAGCTCACCGGCGCCGAGCTGGCGGGCTCCCCGGACGCCGTCGTCACCGGCGCGGCGGGCCTGGCGGAAGCCACGGACCATGACATCTCCTTCCTCGAGAACCCGAAGTACGCCGCCCAGGTCGCCGCCTCGAAGGCCGCGGCCGTGATCCTGCCGCCGGCCGCCAAGGGCATCCCGGGCGGCCCCGCGAACCGGCTCTACTCGGAGCATCCCAAGCGCGACTACGCCAAGGTCCTGGCCCTGGTGGAGAAGGACCGGCGCAAGCCCGAGCCCGCCGTGGTCTCGCCCAAGGCCGACGTCCACAACGAGGCGCGGCTGAGCCCGGGCGTCGCCGTCGGCCAGTTCACCGTCATCCGGGCGCGCGCCGTGGTCGGGGAGCGCACCCAGATCGCCCCCAACTGCACCATCGGCTACAACGCCCGCGTCGGCAAGGACTGCCTGATCTACCCCAACGTCGTGATCGGCGATCACTGCGAGATCGGCGACCGGGTGATCATCCACTCCGGGACCGTGCTGGGCTCCGACGGCTTCGGGTACTGGACCGACCCCAAGACCGGCCAGCACCACAAGGTCCCGCAGGTGGGAAAGGTCGTCCTCGAGGACGACGTCGAGCTCGGCTCCAACGTCTCCATCGACCGCGCCACGACCGGCGAGACCCGCGTCGGCGCCGGGACCAAGATCGACAACCTGGTCCAGATCGCCCACAACGTCCGCATCGGCCGCAACTGCATCATCGTCTCCCAGACCGGCATCGCCGGCTCGACGAGGATCGGCAACCTGGTGACTCTCGCCGGCCAGGTCGGCGTGGCGGGGCATCTCGTCATCGGCGACGGCGCCATCGTGACCGCCCAGACGGGCGTCATGAGCAACGTGGAGCCGAAGGCGATCGTCTTCGGCTCGCCCGCGCGGCCGCACCGGGAGGCCATGAAGCTCCAGGCCCTTTTGTCCAGGCTCCCCGAGATGTACGACGCCCTCAAGGAGCTCGGCGGCCGCCGCAAGAAGAAGGAGGAACCCCATGTCCAAGGATAGGCTCGAGGCCCAGACCACGATCCAGGAGCCGGTCACGCTGGAGGGGATCGGCCTCCACACGGGGAACCCGTCGACGCTCTCCTTCCGGCCCGCCCCGGCCAACGCCGGCATCCGCTTCTTCCGCACCGACCTGCCGGGCACGCCCATGATCCCGGCGCGCCTGGGCTTCGTCGTCGCCACGGTCCGCGGAACCAATATCGGCCTGGCCGAGGCCAAGGTCCATACCGTCGAGCACGTGCTCTCGGCCCTCACCGGCCTGGGCATCGACAACGCCGACGTCCTGGTCTCGGCCAACGAGCCGCCGGCCATGGACGGCTCGAGCATCCCCTTCTTCAAGGCGCTCCTGAAGGCCGGCATCCGCCGCTACCCGGACTTCCCCAAGCGCTACCTGCACATCGCGGGCGAAGTGGTCTACGAGGACCGCGGCTCGGTGTACCGCGCGGTGCCGGCGGAGCACTTCGAGATCAAGGCCACGCTCCTCCACGACCACCCGCTGCTGCCGAAGCTCGAGCTCTCGGTGCGCGTCGATCCCGAGACCTACGTCTCGGAGCTCGCCCCGGCGCGGACCTTCTGTTTCGAGCACGAGGTCGCCTTCCTCAAGTCGCAGGGCCTGGCCCAAGGCGGGAGCCTGGAGAACGCGATCGTCATCGGCAAGGACAAGATCCACACCACGCCCGACGGCCTGCGCTTCGACGACGAGTTCGTGCGCCACAAGGTGCTCGACCTCATCGGAGACCTGACCTTGATCGGGCGCTCCCTCTTCAAGGTCCGCGTCGAGGCGACGCGCCCCGGCCACGCCCACAACATCGAGTTCGCCAAGCTCCTCAACGAGTCCGCGGCGAAGATGCGCGGCTCGGGCCGGGCGGCGTCGGGCGCGTAAGCCCTCGATTTACTTGTAGCGGGCGAGGTCGAAGTAGACGTAGAACGGGAAGCGGGAATCCCGGACGTAGTACTTGTAGGGGTTGTCCGAGCCGTCCTCGACGCGCGCCAGTTCCCCGCTCCGAGCCGCCGCCTCGATGGAGGCGAGGTCGTTGAAATAGACGGTCGCCGATGCGGCGCCTTCGGGCTTTTCGGAGAACGCCACGCGCGCCCGGCCCTGGAACTTCCGGGTGAAGGCCTCGAACTCGGCCCGGGCCGCCGGGGTGTCGAGCGCCTTGTCCACCGCCATGCCGAAGGTGAACTGCCCGTGGGGATGGATATAGTTTCCCCGTATCCCGTTCCGGATGCTGAAGCCGCCGCTCTTGCGCGCCGCCTCGAGCGCGGCGGGGCCCTCGAAAGTCGCCGTCACCCATTGCTGCGGAACCCGCACCGGCCGGAAGCCCCCGGGGATATCGACGTCGTCCAGCAGGAACTCCCCGCCGAAGGCGACGCTCCGGATGCCCGGGACGCGGGCCCGCAGGTCGCGCTCGAAGCCGGCGCGCGCCTGGGCGGAGAAGTCCTTGCGTTTGCGCGCGAGGGTGACCGGCGCGACCCGCGAAGGCTCGATCCAAACGCCTCCCGGCCGAACCGTCACCAGCTCCCCCGCCACGTCGACCTCCGCCAACGCGCCGGAACGGGCGCCGCCGTGGTAGAGGGCGTTGCCCGCGGCGAGCGCGGCCGGGCTCGCGGAGCCGGCGGCGCGCGTCACGCCGGCGACGGCCGCGTCCGCCGTCCGCGCCGCCCTCGCGGCCCGGCGAAAGGCGGGAGCGACCGCGGCATCCGCCTC
>DATLOS010000279.1:0-3584 GCA_035536155.1 Elusimicrobiota bacterium | reverse complement strand
GAGGTTCCCCCCGAGCCGCCTACCTGATCCCGGCCGTCTACGCGGCGGCGCGGATCGACCCGGATCGGAACGTCCGCTCGGAAGCGCTCGAGGTCCTAGGCGAGCTCGCCCGGGAGCAGGAGCCCGCTCGAGAGGCTCTCCGCGCACTGAGCGCAGACGAGAAGGCCGACGAGCCGGCGCGCGCGCGCGCCCTCGCCCTCCTCGACTCCGCCGAGCGAGCCTTGCCGGCGACGGAAAACGCGCCCGGGACCGATCCCGAGTCCTTTGCCGCGCTTCTGGCGCGGGCCCGAGAAGCTTACGGGGCGCTCGCGCAGGGCGCGGGCCTCATGGACGGCCTCCGGGCCGCCGCCCTCGCCGAGCGCACTCGCGCCCTCGAGGCCGCCCTCGAAGCCGGGGACGCGGAGACCGCGGCCGTCGCCGCCCAGCGCCTCGAGCGCCAAATGACGCCTCCCGCGGGCTTCGCGCTGGCCCTCGGCGCCTTGCCGGAGCGGGCGCCGGAGCGCTTCCGCGCCCCGCTCGCCCTCCAGGTCCGCGTGCGAGCGCTCTGGGCGGCCTCCGCCCTCGCCGCCGCGGCCGCCGCGGGGATCGGCGCCGCGGCGATCGTCGCCGCGTCGGCCGCCGCCTCTCCGATCGCCGCGGCGGCGCTCGGGACCGCGGCGGGTGCCTACGCGCTGGCGCGCCTCCTGGCTCCCCATGGCCGCCGCTCGGCCGACGTCGGCTACGGGCCGCGCGCCGCGAGCGCCGACGTCCCCGAGTGGACGGTTCCGGCCATCCTGACGGGGCTCATGGAGCGCCTCGGCCTGCCCGCGGAGCGCGCGCCGGAGAGCGGCGTCTACGCTCCCGGCTCAGCGGCCGCCCTGGGCGGCTACAACGCGGCATCCTTCGGCCCGGGCCTCCGGCCCGATTCCACCGTCGCGGTCGGCGAAGGCTGGCTGCGCGAGAGCGAGAGCGCGCTGCGAGGGCTCCTCGCGCACGAGGTCGGGCATCTCTTCCACCGCGACGGGTTCTGGGCCGAGACCTGGCGCCGTCTCGGCCGCCTCGCCCTGGGATCGTTCGCGGCCCTGACCCTCGCGACCGTCCTGGGCTGGACCTCGTGGCCGCTGCTTCTCGCCTCCGGGCTCGCGCTCGCCGCCTCGTGGGCGCTGCAGCTCGGCTATCGCCGCGGCATCGAGCTCCGGGCCGACCTCTTCGGCGCCTGGGCCGCGGGAAGCCGCGCGATGCGGGACTTCCTCCGCGTCGCCCGCGCCCGGGTCGGCGACGGAGCCTCCTTGGACCATCCCGGCCTCGACGCGCGCGAGGCGAACCTCCCGCCGCGCTAGGCCGGGCTATTGCCAGCCGATGGGCTCGTAGCCCTTGTCGCGCAGGCAGCGGTCGACGAACCTCTTGAAGACGGGGTCGACGCGGCTGGACTTGAAGATCTCGCGGGTGAGCCCGCCGGCGGCGCCGGCCGCCCCGCCCACGGCGGCGCCGCCGGCCGCGTGGCCGAGCACCGCTCCGGCCGCGGCGCCGCCCGCCGCGCCCACGGCCCCGCTCTCGGCGGTCCCCGCCGCGGCACGGGCCGCCTTCCGGGAGCGGATGTTTTCCTTCGCGAGGTTCTCGCAGTCCTCGATGTCGAGCTCGGCCTGGCGTTTGCCGACCTGGTTGAGGCGGGCGTTGGGATAGAGGACGGGCTTGGCCGCGCAAGCGGCGAGCATGGGCAGGGCGGCGGCGAGCGCCAGCCGCTTCAAGCGCCCAGCTCGTAGACCACGATGGCCGCGGAGGCGATGGCCGCCGTCTCCGCGCGCAAGGTGGTCCCGCCGAGGTGGAAGAGGTGGGCGCCCTCGCACTGCGCGAGCTCGACCTCCTCGTCGGAGAAGCCCCCCTCGGGGCCGATGAAGAGGCGCACGTCCAAGTCCGGGCCTTGGGCGCGGGCCTCGGCCAGGACCTGGCGCAGGCCGGCGTGGGTCGTCTCGGTCCCCTGCCGCTCCCAGCCCATGAGGATGAGGCCCTTGTCCTTGGCGGCCACGATCGCGTCCCGGAAGTGGACCGGCTTCTCCAAAACCGGGATGTCGGCGCGGCCGCTCTGCTTGGCGGCGGCGAGGAGGATCTTCTTCCAGCGCTCCTGCTTTGCCGCCGTGGCCTCCTCGCGCAGGCGCACGACGGTGCGCGGCGTGACGATGGGCGCGATGGAGACGCAGCCGAGCTCCGTCGCCTTCTCCAAAACCCACTCGAAGGCCGAGGCCTTGAGAAGGCCCATGTAGAGATGCAGCCGAGCCCGCGGCGGCGCGGGCTCCGCCTTCCGCAGGCCGGTGACGTCTCCCGCGACCTCCGCCTCGCCGATGGAGCGGATGATCCCGCCGTAGCGGCCGCCCTTGCCGTCGAAGATCTCGATCTCGTCGCCGACCTTCCGGCGAAGGACTCGGCTCACGTGAAACGCCTCGGGGCCCCGGAGGATGAAGCGCCCCTGCGCGATGTCGGACGGCTCCGCCAAAAATTGCGCCATTGCGGCCATTGTAGCGCAACGAGCCGTCCAAATTCCATCGCGGCAAGAGCGTTGCAACTTCCACGCGCCGCCGCGACACAAGAGGAGGCAGCGCATGCAGGCCGCCGAGACCGCCGCCGTCGAGACGATGGAGTGGAGCGAGCAGGACGCCGGAAGGCTCGGCGTCTGGCTCTTCATCCTCTCCGAGATACTCCTTTTTGGAGCGTTCTTCGCCTCCTATGTGAGCACGCGCCTGGGCAGCTCGGAGTGCGCCCTCGGCGTCACCGCCTGGCCGGAGGCGGGCCACATGCCGGGCCTCGCCCTCGCCGCGCTCAACACCGTGATCCTTCTGACCAGCTCCTTCACGATGGTGCGCGCCGGCGCGCGGGCGCGGCGCGGCGACTCGAAAGGGCTGCGCCGGAACCTCGCGCTGACGCTGGCGCTCGGCGCGGGCTTTCTCGCGGTCAAGACGATCGAGTACGGACTGAAGATATCCCTCGGCTACTACCCCGGCTCGGCGATCGCCGCCGCGAGCGCGGGCCTATCGATATTCCTCTCGTATTACTACGCGATGACCATTCTCCACGCCCTGCACATCGCGGCCGGCCTCGCGTGGATCGGGACCTTGCTCTGGAAGGCCCAAGGCGCGCGGCCCGCCGAGCTCGCCCGGAAAGCCGAGATCGCCGGCCTCTACTGGCACTTCGTCGACGTCGTCTGGGTGTTCCTGTTTCCCCTTCTTTACCTGATCTAGGAGAGCGCATGAGCCATCCCAACGACGACCTGGACGCGGACGAATCGGCGAACCTCGCGGTCTACATCGGCCTCCTGTGCCTGACCGCGCTGACCCTGGCCGCCAGCCTCGCGGGCAACGGCAGGATCATGGCGGTGGCCCTCGCCCTCATCGTGGCCTCGGCCAAGGCCGGCTTGATCGGCTTCTACTACATGGACCTGCGCCGCGAGCGGACGTTCATGGTCGTCCTGCTGGCCATCGGCTTGCTCGCCGTCGCCGTCCTCCTCGTCGGCATCCTTCCCGACCTCTCCTTCTTCCCCAAATGAGAAGGACGGCGCTGCTCGCGGGGGCGCTGCTCGCGGGCTCGGCGTGCGCCCCGCGCCATTGCCCGGA
>DATLOS010000278.1:0-2443 GCA_035536155.1 Elusimicrobiota bacterium | reverse complement strand
GAACCAGCGCGTGATCATGATCTGGCCGGAGTAGGAGGCGCCGGAGCCCTCGAGAGCGGTGGAGAGCAAGGCGGCTGCATCGGGCGGCGCGGCGGCGATCGCGGGAGTGGAGATCAGCAGCAACAGCGGCAGCAGGGCGTCAGTCCGCCTCATAATACGCCGCGAGCTGCGCCGAGAAATTAGAGGCGACGAGATCGGTGGGCACGAGGTTCTCCGCGGTGGAGCGCGAGTGCGCCGCGAGCAGGGCCTCGAGGGGGAGCGTCTCCTCCTCGCGGGCGGCGCGGGCGTGCCAGAGGGCCGCGGCGCAGAGGCCGGCCAGGGCGGCGGCGCCGGCCCAGCGCAGGCGAGGCGCCGGCATCAGGCGGGACCACCACGACTCCCCGCGCACGCGGCGCTCCAGGCGCGCGACCATGTCCGCGGGCATGGCCTTGCGCGGGGCGGCGTGGGTCAGGGCCTTCACCCGGGAGAGGGACTCGAGCTCGGCGCGGCACTCGCCGCACAGGCGCAGGTGCCCGTCCATGGAGCTCCGTTCGGCGGCGGTGAGCTCGCCGTCGAGGTAGGCGCTGAGGAGGTCCGAGGCCTCGCGCTCGTTCATGCCGGCCGCCCTCCATCGAACGTCTCGAAAGCCTTGCGCATCAGGGCGCGGCCCTGGTGGATGCGGGAGCGCACGGTGCCCAGCGGGCAGTCCATGATCGCGGCGATGCGCTCGTAGGAGCAGCCTTCCATGTCGCTCAAGATCACCGCGCTGCGGTAGTGGACCGGCAGCGAGTTGAGGGCGCGCTGGACCAAAGCGTCGGTCTCCCGGCGGATCATGACGTCCTCCGGCCCGGGCGCGCGCTCCGGGAGAAGCTCTTCCCAAGAGGACTCCGAGCCGGGCGCGGGCTGGTCGAGCGAGACCGTGTGCCGGCGCTCGAGGCGGCGGACGCCGTCGAGAAAGATGTTCTGGAGGATGCGCAGCAGCCAAGAGTCGAAGGGCCGCTCCGGGTCGTAGTCGTCCCGGTGCTCGTAGGCGCGGGCCAAGGCCTCTTGGACGAGGTCGCGGGCGTCCGCCTCGTTCCCAGCCAGGCGAAAGGCGAAGTTGTAGGCCTTGTCGCCGTGAGCTCGAACGAATTCGAGGAATGCCGCGCTGCTGTCCACGTTCTCGTCATATTCTAATACATTGCATCGTCGGAGAAGCCTGCACCCCGCCGGGCGGGGGGTGCCCCCCGCCCGGCGAGATGCGCCCAGCGTTAGTGCGCCGCCGGGGCCGGAGCGGCCTCAGGGGCAGCCGCGTCCTTCTTCGCGTCCTTCTTGACCTTCTTGTCGGCCTTCTTGTCGCCCTTGGCCGGCTTCATCTTCTTGGCCTTGGGGGCCGGGGTGGCCGCGGGGGCGGCCATCGGGGCGGCGGGGGCCGCGGGAGCCGCAGCCTTATCCTCCGCGATCGCCGCCGACGCGAACACGGCCAGGATGGACAGCACGAGCAGGTTCTTCATCATTTGAGGTGTCCTCCGGAGTTTTCTTCGGGTCCTTTCGGTCCCACCTATACTACGCACGAGGCCCGAAAAAGTTCGAACCCCCCAAATAGCTATACTTGAGACGTGAACGCGGCCCCCTTCCTTATTATGGCCCTGTGCGTCATGGCGTTGGCCTACCGCTACTACGGGGCCTTCCTGGCCGCCAAGGTCCTGGCCCTGGACGACTCCCGCCGGACCCCCGCCCAGCGCTTGAACGACGGCCAGAACTACCATCCGACGAACAAGTGGGTGCTCTTCGGCCACCACTTCGCCGCGATCTCCGGGGCGGGGCCGCTGATCGGCCCGGTGCTGGCCGCTCAGTTCGGCTTCCTGCCCGGGTTCTTGTGGCTCCTGATCGGCGTGGTCCTCGCGGGCGCGGTGCACGACTTCGTGATCCTCGGGCTCTCCCTGCGCCACGACGGCCGCTCGCTGGCCGAGATCGCGCGGCGCGAGGTCGGGCCCGTCGCCGGCGCGGTCGCCTCGGTGGCGATCCTGTTCATCGTGGTGATCGCCCTGGCCGGCCTGGGCATCGCGGTCGTCAACGCGCTCGCCCACAGCGCCTGGGGGACGTTCACCATCGGCGCGACGGTCCCCATCGCCCTGTTCGTCGGCCTCTACATGTACCGCATCCGCAAGGGCGAGATCGCCGAGGCCAGCGCGATCGGCGTCGTCCTGGTCTTCGCGGCGGTGATCGCGGGGGCCTGGGTGGCGGAGACTCCCTGGGGCCGCGGCCTGTCTCTCTCGCGCTCCAGCATCACCAACGCGATCGCCGCCTACGGCTTCGTGGCCTCGGTGCTCCCGGTATGGATGCTCCTGTGCCCGCGCGACTACCTGAGCTCTTACATGAAGCTGGGCACGATCTTCGCCTTGGTGGCGGGGACCTTGGTGGTGATGCCCGCCGTGCGCATGCCCATGGTCACGAGCTTCGCCGCGGGCGGCGGGCCGATCAT
>DATLOS010000277.1:0-2734 GCA_035536155.1 Elusimicrobiota bacterium | reverse complement strand
CCTGGCCCGCGCGACGGTCGAGTCGGTGGCCTTCCTCGTTTCCGACATCGTCGACGCCATGCGCGCGGCGGGCAATCGGGTCTCGGCGGTGCGCGCCTCGGGCGGCCTCTCGCGCCTGCGCCACCTCATGCGCTTCTCGGCCGGCCTCCTGGGCGTCCCCGTGCGGACCGTCGCGGAGCACGAGGCGACCGCGGCGGGCGCCGCGCTCCTCGCCGCGCGCCAGGCGGGGGCCCCGTGGGCGGAGCGCCTCGTTGCGGGCGGCGGAGCGCCGGTCTCCCCCTCCGTCGCCCCGGACGAGGCGGCGCGGCTTCTTCCCGCGTGGCGGGCCTTCGTCTCGGCGCAGCAGGCGCTGGCCGCCGAGCTCTCCTCTAAGCTTCGTTCCTGAGCGCGGGCAGGCGGCCGTACACCGCCCCGCGCATCAGCCACTCGAGCGGGCCGAAGCGCAGGCGCGAGAGCCAGGCCGCGCTCGCCAGCGTCACGGCGGCGAAGGTGAGGAGCGCCAGCGCGGCGCAGGCGGCGTGACCGATGCGGCCGAAGAGGCCCAGCCCGAAGGGATAGGCGTAGAGCGCGAAGAGGGAGCTTCCCGCGGCGTAGCCGCTCAGGCAGGCCCGGCCGGCGAGGGCGATAGGGCGCAGGCGCGCGCGCCAGGCGGGGACGAGGCAGGCGCGGGCCGCGAGAGCGAGATAGCCCGCGGCGAGCGCTAGCGAAGCGAAGTACGTCCCAAGCCACAGGGCCGCCAGGGCGCTCGCGCGCCCGGGGCGGACGGCGAGGGCCGTCGCCAGCGTGAGCGCCGCGCCCGCTCCCAGCCCGCGCCGCGTCCAGGCGCGCAGCGCGGACTCAAAGCCGGGCTTCTCGGAGAACAGCCCGCGGCGGAAGAGCCACAGGCCCAGGAGCATGAGTCCGACGGTGCGCAGGCCGAAGAGGAGCGCGGTGGCCGGCGCGTAGAGGCGCGCGAACTCGCGCAGGCGCAGGGCCGCGACGGCGGACCAGGAGCCGTGAAAGAACGCCGCCTCCCCCGCGAGGCCCAGCATGGTCCCCTCCCGGAAGCGGGACGGGAAGTCGGGGACGAATGCCAGGACGAGGAGGGGCAGGGCGGCGCCGGCCGCGAGCAGGGCGAGCGCGGCCTTGAGCTGCGTCTCGGGCGGCAAGCGGCGCATGGGCAGCACGAGGAGCGCGCAAGGGACGTAGAGGAGAAGGATGCTGTGCCAGACGAGCGCCGTCTGCAGCGCGCCGAGGAGGAAGAGGAAGGCCAGGCGGCGCAGGTAGGCGCGGAGGAATTCCTCGGGCGAGGAGGCGCGCTCCATCAAGAGGCCCATGCTCGCGCCGAAGAGGACGGTGAATAAGATCAGGAACTTGGTGTGGGCCAGCGCCGCCACCAGGACCTGGACGAGGCCGTCGAGGCCTGGGGCCAGGCGCGTCGCGCGGCTCAAGGGCGTCGCGTAAAGCGGCACGTCCACCAGGAAGACCCCGGCCAGGGCTATGCCGTGGAGGACGTCCAGGGTGAGGTTCCTCCGCTCGGGAGGGGTGGGGCCCGCGGGCACTAGTGCGCGAGGTTGTTGGCGGCGAGCCAGCGCTCCGCGTCCAAGGCGGCCATGCAGCCCGTCCCCGCGGCGCTGATCGCCTGCTTGTAGTAGTCGTCGGCCACGTCGCCCGCGGCGAAGACGCCGGGCACGCTGGTCTCGGTGCGGCCGGCCTTGGTCCAGAGGATGTAGCCTTTCTCGTTGAGCTTGAGCTGGCCCTTGAGGAAGTCCGTGTTCGGGGTGTGGCCGATCGCGCAGAACATGCCGGCGGCCTGGAGGGTCTCGTCGGCGCCGCCGTTGACGCTCTTGATGCGCACGCCGGTGACGCCGGCCTTGTCGTCGCCCAGGACCTCGTCGACCACGCTGTTCCACTTGGGCTCGACCTTGGGGTTCTTGAGGATGCGGTCCTGCATGATGCGCGAGGCGCGCAGCTCGCCGCGGCGGTGGACCAGGTAGACCTTGCTCGCGAACTTGGTCAGGAAGGTCCCCTCCTCGACGGCGGAGTCGCCTCCGCCGATGACGACCAGCGGCTTGTTGCGAAAGCGCGGCAGGGCGCCGTCGCAGACCGCGCAGGCGGAGACGCCGCGGTTCTTGAAGCGCTCCTCCGAGGGCAGGCCGAGGTAGTTGGCGCGGGCGCCGGTCGCGACGATCACCGAGAGGGCCTCGAAGGGCTCGCCCTCGCGCGGCGTCAGCTTGAAGGGGCGGCGCGAGAGGTCCACGGAGGCGATGTCGTCGGTGACGACCTCGGTCCCGAACTTCCTGGCCTGCTTGCGGCAGTTCTCCATGAGCTCGGGGCCCATGACGCCGTCCGGAAAGCCGGGGAAGTTCTCGACCTCGGTGGTGAGGGCGAGCTGGCCCAGCGGAAGAGTGCCCTGGAGGCGGTTCTTCTCGATGATGGCGCCCTCGTAGACCACGGGCTGGAGGTTCGCGCGCGCGGCGTAGATGGCGGCGGTCCAGCCGGCGGGACCGGAGCCGATGATGACGACTTTCTTGGGGGCCATGTTGGGATTATATCAAAGGCGTCGTATAATCCGGAGATGGACGCCTTGCGCGCTCTCGCGATCCCGCGCAACTTCGAGCTCGTCGCGCTCGTCGTCGGCGTCTGGCAGCTCTGGAGGATCGCGGTCTTCGCGCGCCGCCTTGGCGAGGCGCCGGGGCTCCCCTGGTGCCCCCGCGTCCGCGTCATCGTCCCCTGCAAGGGAGCCGTGCCCGGC